>CALBPU010000108.1 GCA_937899395.1 uncultured Fretibacterium sp. | reverse complement strand
AGGACTTGATGATGAAGGAAACTCTGAACCTCAAGAGGAACAGGAACAGACAGATGAAGCAGTTGCCCAACTTGTTGAAAAAATCCTTTCACCTAATGATGACGGTTCGCCAATTATTTTTGATTATGCTCCTATGCCTTTCTTTGCAGACGAGGAGGCTCCGACTGACCCTCAAGGCTTACATTTCGTGAAATACATTTCAAGCAAAGACTTAAATTCTGACGGCGAGTATGTGAAAACTATTCATCTGAACAAGGACTGCGAATACGTAATCAAATATTCACACGGCGGACGGACTTTGACTAATTCGTTATTGAGAGTAGAAATTACTGCGCCTGACGGGAATGAAACGGTGCTTGATTTAGGTTCATTTGGAGATATTGAAATTTCTGAGGATATACTTAACGATAGCGTTGACAGTATCGAAAATTTGACTGAAGAGGAAATTTTAGCATTGCTTGAAGAGGGCGGAATAACTCGTGAAGAATTAGCAGCTGAAATCACATTAGGCGACAAGGAGTCGAAAATTTTTGAAACTCATTATGTTCCGATTGATCTTGACATAATCCCTGAAGAAAATCCCTGCATAATCATGTACACATTTACGGCTCCGATGACGGGTGATTATGAATTTGCAGTCAGTGAGTTGATAATTGAGTCAGAAGACGTAAACGTGGATAAATTCCCCGATGTTCCTTTTGAGTTCAGAATTTACAACACTGCTAAAGCACACTCGATTTCTGACGGAGAAGAGATTGAACTTTACGAAAGAGAGATTCTTGACCTTCAGCGAATGTTGTTGTCTATTGCAACGGAATTTAACGATAACGGCCTGCCTGTATTTGAAAGTGGGCAAACAGTTTCCACTTCAGAAACAGAAGATGAAGGGCCAAAAACTTATAGCGAACTGGCAAGATATGAAGACCAGCTAAGGCGATATGATCCTGCAACACGTCAAGAAAAACTCAAGCAATATCTTGCAAATATAAAGAAGCACGAAGCGGAAAGACAACGGAAAAACCTTGACGATAGATGGCGGAAACTTCAGGAAGAGAAACAACGGGTACAGGAAGAACAGAACAAACGAATACTGGAAGAGAAAATGCGAAAAGTCGAGGAAGAGAGAAGGCGAAAATACGAGGCAACACATGTAGTAGTTGACCCTGTAATCAATAACGTGCCTTATGACGAAGTATTTGCGGAAGGCGCAGGCTTTCACGCTCATTCAGGGCTTCGTGCGGTAACGAATGTTATTGATGATGCAGCATTCAGAAAGAACATCATCAAAAATTTTTCAACACCCTCAGGCAATTCGATAAGCCTTAAAGAAAATTTCAATTTTACCGTAATAGCGACACAGGAAGAACATGACAGAGCACAGGAACTCGGAGCAATGTCGAATTTCGCATTACTCAGAGATGCTCTAGGCTACACTCAAAGACAGGATTACGCGAGGCTTGGAAGCGATCACACAAAAATAATTTCGGTACGTTATGAACTCATAGAAAGCCAACCGAGAACACCGGATCCGAGAGTTTTTAAGATTGATGACGAAGCATTTGATGACCTTAAAAAGGAGGGCTATAAGGATTTCCTTAACGAATACGGAGATTATTTTGTCGCCGGCTACACATGGGGCAACCGTTACGATGCAATTATAGAAGTCGTAATTGAACCCGGAAAATCTTATTACCGCCAAGAAAGGGCTAATGCAAACTCCCTGCCTTCTTGGATGAAATACACTTATAATTTCGATGCTGCGTCAATTTGTGAAGAGGTAACCAAACGTATAAAAGACATTTTGAATGTTTCCGTAAATAATGCCATTGCGGAGCGTGATAAAGGGAAGTCCGACGATAAGGCTAAGGCGAATATAGCAGAACTTTCCAAAAAACTTCAAGAGGACTTTTTTAACGTTACAATAAACGTTTCACACTGTACTCAAACAGGACGCTCGGGGGAGCAGTCTTTTTCATTGAACGGCTTTACTGACAATCTTGTAAGTTTTATAAAATCCGCCAAAAAAACTTCAAGGTCTCAATACAGTAAACTTTATGTAACTCTCAGACGTTTCAGGGAGATTGAAGCCTTAAAACCTTATATTCCTGAAGGTCTTAACATTGAAAAGTCTCTCTATAACAATATCAGAACACTGAACGAGACGATTTTCCGCACCCGTTGTTATTACAATGCGTTAATGGCAATTCCTGCAAGTCATCTTCAAAACGGTACGACTACTCAGGATCAATGGAAAAATGAACATGAAACAAATCTTATTATGCGAATGAGAGGCGGGCTTAACCGTGTTTGTGCTGACCCAAAATTAGTGGAGGAGTATCAGACAAAATTCAACGCACTTTACGACAAATACAAAGCTCTTGCGGAACGTTACAACTTCTACCGCTATTTTGTCCGTGTTCAAAGAGATACAAACTCTGCAAGCTGGACTGACAGTGATTCTGATAAAGATCAATCTTGGGAAGGCGGATTTCGCTCGTATGACAAGAGCAAACTTGTTCAAGAGGACATAAAATTAGGCAGCTCTCATCGTTATCACCACGAAGAACCATGTACCAGCGGCCCTAGAGGAGCGACGTTTTCCGATAATTATGGCGATGAATATATAATCTGGTACAAGACAGGCCACACAAATACAAATCATTGTACGAGCAAAGATGCTAACGGGAAAACAATCGGAAGAAATCATTTTAACTGGGTATACACTGGAGCTTCAAGCAGAAGATGTGAGGTGTACCTTGAACTTCAGACGATAAAGCTTGATCCGGCACTTTATCCGTTTGCAGGACTTGAGTAATTTTGAATATTTTTGTTATTAGGAGGAGATAATTATGAAAATCTCTAAAAAAGTTTTTAGTTTCTTGTTGGTAGTTCTTATGGCTTTAAGTTTTGCTGTCTGTACTTCAGCGGCGGAAACTGACAGAACGATTGCTGACCTCGTGGTCTACGGAAAAATTTTCACTTCCGAAGGTAATCAAATTGTTGAAGCTTTTGCAGTTAAAGACGGAAAGTACGTCTATGTAGGCGACAAAAAAGGTGCAGAGGCATTTGTCGAAGCAGGCAAGACTGAAGTTGTCGATTATACGGGAAAAGGTCTAATAATGCCCGGCTGCGGTAACGGACACGCCCATTATATGCTTGGCTATGCTCTCAAAACCGTAGGCACAACTATTAATTACGAGGATACACCGAACAATTTTCTGAAGGAAACTGTTCCTGCTGCGGTCAAGAAGGCTAAAGCTAATGGTGCTACGGCTATTTTTGGTCAAGGCTGGAATTACATGAACTTCAAGGATAATATGCCTACCCGTCAGCAGCTTGACGCAATATGCAATGATATTCCAATGTATTTTCTTGATGATGAATGCCACAAGGCTTTAGTCAACAGTATTTTGCTTATAAAAGCAGGAATTATGAAGGAAGACGGCACTGTTCTGAAAAAAGAAATACGAGGCGGAGAAATTGGTATAGGCGAAGACGGTACTCCTAACGGCTATCTGTCGGAACAAGCTCAGACTTATATGCGTTCCTTCCTTGATAATGACAATCTCTATACACTTGATATGGCTATAGCTAACCTTGCAGACATTGAGAAACATATGTTGTCAGAAGGTTACACGATGTACCACGAAGGCTGGGGCAACTATTTCGTGAACACCAATTATAGTAATTTAACTTATAAAACTATAGTATAATAATAAATTATGAGTTATCCA
>CALBPU010000107.1 GCA_937899395.1 uncultured Fretibacterium sp. | reverse complement strand
TAATTAATTTAAAAAAAGAATTAGATTCATTAAAATCAAAATGTATTAATTATGAAAAATTAGTATTAGAAAATGAAAAATTGCGATTAACTTTAGAAAAGAAGGATAAACATGTTTTCGAGGATGAATTAGCGATCCCGGTTTTAGACGGTGAAAAAACTGCTGGAGAAAGATTTCCCGGAGCTGTTGACACTTATACATGTGAAGCAATGATGAGCGATACAAAAGCGTTACAGGCAGCTACAAGTCATTTCTTGGGACAAAATTTTGCTAAGGCATTTGAAATTCAATTCCAAAATAAATCAGGAGAACTTGAATATTGTTGGACAACTAGCTGGGGATTTTCAACACGAACAGTAGGTGCTGTAATTATGACACATTCCGACGATGACGGACTTGTAATTCCTCCGAGAATTGCTCCGGTTAAAGCCGTAATCATTCCGATCTCAAAAGATGAAAGCATTGCTGAAAATGAAATTTACCCGAAAGCTAAAGAAATTTCCGAGAAACTTAACGAAGAATTAGGCGGATTATTCACAAAAGTTGATACAGATTTTCACATGAGACCTGCCGACAGATTTTTCACTCACTTACAAAAAGGCGTGCCGTTACGTTTGGAACTCGGAGAAAAAGACCTCAAAGCCGGAACGGTAAGACTTGTAAGACGTGATACCGGTGAAAAAATTGACGTGAAGAACGAAAATTTAATCCCGACTGTAAAAAATATTCTCGATGATATTCAGAATAATTTATTCACAAGAGCTAAAAATTTCAGAGATGAAAATACTCACGATGCCGAAAATTATGACGAACTTAAAAAGATTTTGGAGACAAAAGGCGGTTTTGTGAGGGCGTATTTCGCAGGAACTACTGAAGATGAAAAACGCATTAAAGATGAAACAGGAGGAGCTACTCCAAGATGTATTTTGCCGGGCGATAACAAGGGCAAATGTTTCTTAACGGGAAAAGATGACGCAAGACTTACAATTTTTGCGAAGGCTTATTAAAAATGTACGAGGCTGATTTAGTTTTTGCGAGCGGTGAAGGAAATTTTTTGCCGCTCGTTGATGTTTGGATTGTTATTGATGTTTTGAGAGCTACGACGGTTATTACAAGGTGGTTTGAACTTGGAGGAACTGAATTATATCCCGTAAAAACTCCCGATGAAGCAAGAAAATTAGTTCTTGAATTAAAAGACAGAGGCTCTTCACCGTTATTAATGGGCGAAATAAACGGATTAAGACCTGAAGGTTTTGATTTGGGAAATTCACCGACTGATTTAACATACGAATTAATTCAGGAACATTATTGCGGTGTTATGTCCACAACAAACGGAACGGTTGCGTTAAACGAGGCTGTAATGTCAGGAAGCCCTGTTATAGCGTCGAGCTTCCGAAATTTTTCGGCTTGCCTTGATTACGCTTTGAAACTCGGAAACAAAATCGGATTTTTATGTTCAGGTAGAAAAAAGCGTCCTTCATGGGAAGATACTTTATGTGCAGGAGCAATGCTTGAAAAATTAAATCGTAACAACGAAGTTTCGATGTCCGACAGTGCCAATATCGCTTTAACGTTATGGAGAGGCAGAGGCGAAAATTTGCTCGAGTTCGTTAAGCAGTCAAACCACGCAAAATATCTTGCAACTATAAATTATAGTCATGATGTTAAGTTTGCTTGCGAGTGTGATGTATCAACAGTTGTTCCTATGCTTGAAGATGATAACAAAGGACACATAATTTTAAGGAGTGTTTCAGGCAGTGCCAGACCTTATCATCAAGGACACGAATTTATAAAACCTGACGCTAGAATTGAAGAAAATAATAACTTTACAAAAAAAGATCCTTTTGAGGAATTATTAAGCTACGTTAAAAAGAGGTAAAAATTTTTATGAGAACTTTATATTTAGATTGTTTTTCAGGAATTGCAGGAGATATGTTCATAGGAGCGTTGTTAAACTTAGTTCCTGACAAAAATATTTTAATTGACGGGATAAAAAAAATTTCAGCCTTATCACCTGAAGAATATAAACTTGTAATTGAAAGTTCTGAGAAAAACGGAATTGCAGGAATAAATTTCGACGTTCATTTACATGAACATCATCACGAACATGATCACGAACACGAACATCATTATCATCACAGACATCTTGCGGATATTGAAGCAATGATAATGTCAAGCGGGCTTTCAGAGAGAGTTAAGCGTGAAACTTTGAGAGCGTTTTCAATTTTGGCGGAAGCTGAAGCACATGTTCACGGTACAACACCCGATAAAATTCATTTTCATGAAGTCGGAGCAGCTGATTCTATAATAGACATCACAGGAGCTTTTATATTAATGGAGGCATTGAACTGGCCTCGAGTTTTATGTTCAAAAATTAATGTAGGTTCAGGTACTGTTGAATGTGCTCACGGAATTTTGCCTGTTCCTGCACCTGCAACGGAATATCTGCTTCACGGTCTGCCGATATTTTCAAAAGGCGAACCTATGGAAAGGACTACACCTACGGGAGCATTACTCGTGAAAATTTTGTCGGACGGTTTCTGCAATGTTCCTTCAGGAAAAATAATTGCTTCAGGTTTCGGATTAGGCAACAGAACTTCAAGCGATATTCCTAATGCTTTAAGGGCAATGTTAATTGATTCGAGCGAAAAAATTGACGGGCTTGTTAATGAAAATTTAACGCTAATTGAAACCAACATTGACGATATGAACCCGCAGGATTTTGAAACGGTAATCGAGAAATTATTCACAAACGAGGCTCTTGATGTATGGCTTGAAAATATAATCATGAAAAAATTCAGACCTGCAACAAAATTGAATTGTCTTTGTGAACCTGATAAAGCGTTAAAACTTTGCAAAATAATCTTGAAAGACACTACTTCACAGGGCGTTAGACTTCATGAAATTGAAAGATTAAGGCTTGAATGGGAAATCAAAGAAATTGAAACATCATTGGGAAAAATTCACGTAAAAATTACGAGGCTTAACGATGAAGTCGTGCGAAAAATTCCTGAATATAAGGATATAAAATCGCTCGCTGAATTTCATAATATTTCGATGTGGGATATAAGACAGATAATTTCAGGTGAGCTTCTGACAGAACAATAAAATATTAACGCACCGTTACATTAAACAGAGATCAAACTATGAACAACGAAATTAATCTTAAAGACTTAAAAAAAACTTCAAATTGATGAAAGCGCAATTATAACGGCGGTAGGAGGAGACGGAAGCCTCAGACAGCATTTATGACGGCTTCAAATGTCAACAGCGTTATTCACGGTCTTATTATTAACGGAATTTTCGCCGGAATAGGGAGCGTTTTAAGTTTCATTCCGATAATAATTACTTTGTTCTTTTTCCTTTCAATTCTTGAAGATACGGGTTATACTGCGAGAGTTGCGTTTTTCATGGATAAACTTTTGCGGAAAATCGGGCTTTCAGGACGAAGCATTGTTCCTAATGTTAATAGGTTTCGGCTGTACTGTACCTGCTGTAATGTCAACCCGAACTCTTCCAAGTGAACGCGACAGAAGAATGACTATTCTTTTAACACCTTTCATGAGCTGTACGGCAAAACTTCCGATTTATGCGTTTTTCGTGAATGCTTTTTTCCCTGCAAACGGCTGATTAATAATATCAGGTTTGTATATTTTAGGAATTATCGTAGGAATTTTGATTGCCTTGCTCTATAAAGAAACGTTATTCAGAGGTGAAGCTGTACCGTTTGTAATGGAGCTTCCGAATTACAGAATGCCCGCAGCTAAAAATGTCGGCTGGTTATTATGGGAAAAGGCGAAAGATTTTATTCAGCGAGCTTTTTCGGTAATCTTAATAGCAACGATTGTAGTATGGTTTTTACAGAGTTTCGATTTGCATTTTAACCTCGTTGAAAGTTCAGAGCAAAGTATTTTGGCGATGATTTCGGGATTGCTTGTTCCGTTATTCAGGCCGATAGGTTTAGGAGATTGGAAAATTTGCACGTCATTAATCAGCGGTTTCATGGCAAAGGAAAGCGTTGTTTCAACTCTTGAAATTTTATTCGGTGAAAGTGTCGGAACGGCCATGACATCAGTAACGGCAGCATCGCTTTTGGTGTTCAGCCTGTTGTATGCTCCGTGTGTTGCAGCGGTTGCTTCGATAAAACGTGAATTAGGAGGCTTATGGGCATTCGGAGTTGTAGTGTGGCAGTGCGTAGTAGCTTGGATTTTTGCAATAATAACGAGAATTATTATGTTAATGTTGTAGCAATCATTTCACAAGAATAAATTAATTGTGATAGAATTACAAATAAGAATTTTGATTATTCCATAAAATATTTTCAGCAAATTATTTTATCAATTTCAGGAGGTGTTTTTTCAGATGGAGTTAAAAGCGGTAGGAACAGCCGGGACTTTAGAGTCGAGCGACGTTATGATAACGATTGAACCGACAACAGCCGGCGGAATTGATTTAACGCTTGAAAGCTCTGTTATTAACCAGTACGGCAGGCAAATCAAAGCTGAAGTATTGGCTTCACTTGAAAGACTTGGTGTCAAAAACGCTAAAGTCATTGTTAATGATCACGGTGCGTTAGACTGCACAATTAAGGCTCGTGTTGAGTGCGCATTTTACAGAGGCTGCCAGTGCGATATGGACGGCAGATTTGATTGGGGAGGTGTAATCCGCTAATGAGTATTCCAAGACCAAAACCCGAAAAATTCCGTCTTCGTCGTACAATGATGTTTATGAACGCTCAGAAGCCCGGATTAATTAAGGACGCTTATATTTACGGAGCAGATTCAATTATGCTCGATCTTGAAGATGCTGTTGCTGAAAATCAGAAGGACAGCGCAAGATTTTCGCTTTATCACGCATTGAAATCAATCGACTATGGCGACACCGAAGTTATCGTCAGAATTAACGGTCTCGATACTCCTCACTGGAAAGAGGACATCAGAGTTTGTGTTGCAGGCGGCTGCGACGGAATTAGAATCGCTAAAACCGAATCGGCAAAAGACGTTCAAATTGTTGACGAAGCTGTAACGGAAGCTGAAAAGGAATTCGGCGTTGAAGTAGGCAGAACATTATTAATGGCTGCTCTTGAAAGTCCTAAAGGAGTTTTGAACGCTTATGAGATTTGCAAGGCTTCACCGAGATTATTCGGAGTTGCATTGAGCGGCGGAGATTATCGCAAATGTATGCAGGTTAAAGTTATTCCCGGCGGAATTGAAATGCTTTTTGCCAGAGGATTAATGCTTAATGCTGCACGTGCTGCGGGCATTCAGTGCTTCGACACGGTTTTCACGAATATTAACGATGATGAAGGCTTCAGAGCTGAAGTGAAACAGAACGTTGAGATGGGCTTTGACGGAAAATCGCTTGTTAATCCGAGACAGATTAATATTGTTCATGAAATGCTTGCTCCTACACAGAAGGAAATTGCAGAGGCTGAAAAAATAGTTCGTGCTTATCGTGAACATGCTGCGGAAGGCGTAGGAGTATTTACGATTGAGGGCGGAAAAATGATTGACATCGCTTTTGTTCCAGGTGCTGAAAGAGTTATCAGGTTAGCAAAAGCCAGCGGAATTTATGAGGGGGATCTTTAGAGATGAAAAACGCAGTTGGAAGAGAGATACCCGCAGAGGCATTAGCTGTTGAGTTAAAGAACGGCAGAAAATACGAACCTTATCAGGGCAAAGGTTACAGAGACGGAAAATATATCAAAAAAGCAGGGCCTACTTCAAAGATTTACGAAAATCCTCAGGAGAGCAAAATCCTGCCTTCAATTAAAGACGCTGTAATCGCTTGCGGACTTAAAGATGGAATGACGGTTTCTTTCCATCATCATTTCAGAGACGGTGATTATATTGTTAATATGGTCATGAAAGAAATTGTTGATTTAGGAATTAAGGATATTACAATCGCCGCTTCAAGTTTAGGTTCAGCTCACGATCCTATTGCCGAATATATTGAGAAGGGCATCGTAACGGGCATTCAGACAAGCGGAATAAGAGGCAAAATGGGCGATGTAGTTTCGCACGGAAAATTAAAAACACCTGCGATTTTGCGTTCACACGGTGGAAGAGTCAGAGCAGTCGAAGAAGGAGACGTTCACATTGACGTAGCTTTCATCGGAGCGCCGACTTCGGACGAATACGGCAACGCAAGAGCATTGGGCGGAAAAGGTGATTGCGGTGTATTATCTTACGCAGTACCGGATTCAGAATATGCAGATAAAGTTGTAGTTATCACGGACACACTTGTTCCTTATCCGAATTTCCCTCCGAGCATTCACGGAATTAACGTTGACTATGTTGTTAAAGTTGATGAGATTGGCAATCCGAAGAAAATCGCTTCAGCAGCAGCAAGAATGACACAAAATCCCCGCGATTTAATGATGGCTGAAAACGTCGCTAAAATCATGGCGGCAACACCTTGGTTCAAAGACGGATTTTCATTCCAGACAGGAGCAGGCGGCCCTTCATTAGCTGTAAATAGATTCCTTGAGCCTTTAATGGACGAACGCGGAATTAAAATGGCATGGGCAATCGGAGGAATTACAGGCCCTATTTGCGAACTTCAGCGTAAAGGAAAAGTCGGAAAAATTATCGACGTTCAGGACTTTGACGTTGCAGCAATCGAGGACATCAGAACAAACCCGAATCATTTTGAGATGTCAGCAAGCGAATATGCCAATCCTGCAAACAAAGGCGCATTTGTCAACAAACTTGATTTTGTTGTCTTAGCAGCTCTTGAAGTTGATATTGATTTTAACGTCAATGTTATAACCGGTTCTGACGGAGTTTTAAGAGGAGCACCGGGCGGACACCCTGACACAGCAGAAGGCGCGAAATGCTGCGTTATTGTTACACCTTTAACACGCGGAAGAATGGCAACAATCTGCGAGCATGTTGTAACAGTTACGACACCCGGCGATTGTGTTGATGTTGTTGTTACGGATTACGGAACGGCAGTTAATCCAAACCGTAAAGATATTATTGAAGCTCTTGACAAAGCAGGAATTAAACATGTCCCGATTAAGGAACTTCAGGAGAAAGCTTACTCAATGGTAGGAAGGCCTGATGATCTTCAGTGGAAGGACAAAGTTGTCGCAATCCTTGAAGCAAGAGACGGAACAATTTTAGATGTAGTAAGAGAAATTAAGCCTTACGAAATTTAATTTCAAACTTTTAACAAACCCTCTTTCATTTTGAAGGAGGGTTATGTATAATTGCTTCAATAAAATTTTAATTAGGAGGATTAAAATAATTTCGTGGAAACGTTTAATTTACTCTTGACAATTCCACAAAAAGCTTCACATAATTTTATCGGTTATCGGTTATCGGTTATCGGTTATCGGTTATCGGTTATCGGTTATCG
>CALBPU010000106.1 GCA_937899395.1 uncultured Fretibacterium sp. | reverse complement strand
GGTTCATCGCAGTCAATAGCCTTGCCGGTTACAATGTTCGCGGCTTTGTGGGCATGGGGCTTGGATCAGCTTGCCAATAAAATGGAAGCTAAGATCGCGGGCGGCAAGGACGTTTTAGAAGCGGCTCTGGACGCTGTTAAAGAAGCTGTACATGAAGGAAGCAATATTTTATTTGAGGGCGATGCTTATACGCCTGAATGGCAGGCGGAAGCTAAAAAACGCGGCTTAATCGAAGCTGAAACAATGCCTGAGAGAATTGCTTTATTATTGAAGCCTGAGAACAAAGCAATGCTTGAAAGTCTTGGCATATATAAAGGACATGAACTCGAAAATCTTTACGCCGTCCGTATGGAGTCCTTCTCGACAGGGCTTGAGGTCGAAGCAGCGGTGATGTTCGATATGTTATGGGAGGGAATTTTGCCGGCAATAGCGAAACAGCTTGTCCTTGAAAAAGGCGCTATGAACAATTTTGACGGATTGAACATTAATGATCCGGCATTGAAACCTTGGACTGATTTTACTGGCGGACTTGCTCACGTCAAAGCTGCCTTGATTTCGGACGCGCACCATTTGCAGGAACTTAAAAGCAGATTGTCAGGTATGGAAAGCAGGGAACGCGCTGACTTTTTGGCAGGAACTATAATTCCTCATATGGACAGTATCAGGGCTAAATGCGACGCTCTTGAATTGACCATAGCCGCTGACATCTGGCCGTACCCGATTTACAGGAATTTATTGTCGCTTTCGGCTTAATCATGTACGATAAAAATTATCCGCTTTACAGGCACGAATTTGAACATGAATCCTGCGGCGTAGGGGCTGTCGTTGATTTGGGCGGAAAATGCAATCACCGGACAGTGGAACAGGCACTTACAATCGTTGAACGCCTCGCCCACAGAGCCGGTTGCGACACTCTCGGGACTACCGGAGACGGCGTTGGGATAATGACCCAAATTCCGCATAAATTGTATTTGGCTTGGGCGGAAGAAGAAGGTATTTCGCTCGGCAATGCAGGTGATTACGGAGTTGGAATGTTCTTTTTGCCTCAAGACGAAGTAGGGGCTTCCAACGTATGCCGTATTTTTGAACAGCTTGCGTCTTCCGAAGGCTTCACTGTTCTTGGCTGGCGAGGAGTTCCCTGTCATCCCGTACAGCTTGGAGCAGGCGCGAGACGCTCAATGCCGAATATCCGCCAATGTTTCTTGAAGCGTCCAGCTAATCTTGGGAAAGGGCTTGAATTTGACCGCGGACTTTACCTGCTAAGGCGTTTGTTCGAGAAACAGGACACTGATGCTTATATTTGCTCGCTTTCATGCCGCACTGTCGTTTACAAAGGAATGATGTTGGCAAAACAGTTACGTTCGTTTTATGACGACTTGCAGGATGTCCGCTACGCTTCACAAATGGCTATGGTTCACTCGCGTTTTTCGACCAACACTTTTCCAAGCTGGTCAAAAGCTCATCCCCAGCGTTTTCTTTTGCATAACGGCGAAATAAATACAATCAGGGGCAACCATGACCGCATGAAGGCCCGTGAAGAAACAATGATTTCACCAATAATGAAAGACGCAATGAAAAGGGTTTTGCCGGTCGTAATACCTGACGGAAGCGACTCACAAATGCTTGATAACACCCTTGAATTTTTGGCTATGAACGGCTTCCCGCTTCCGTTGGCCGGAATGGTATTGCTGCCCGAACCTTGGCAGGGACAGAATACAAATAATCCATGGCGTGATTTATACCGTTATTACGCAACAATGATTGAACCTTGGGACGGACCTGCGGCAATTTTGTATTCGGACGGGGAAAGCGTCTGCGCCTCATTGGACAGGAACGGTTTAAGGCCTTTGCGCTGTGCGTTGACTGACGATAAAAGGCTGATACTTTCTTCCGAAGCCGGAGTTTTGTTTGAAGAGAACGCGCATGTCCGAAGACGCTGGAAATTAAAGGCCGGCGATGTTCTTATGGCTGACATGAAGAACTGCAGGCTGTTAGAGAGTTCTGAACTTAAAAATTATTTCGCGGCTCAATATACTTATAATGAATGGGTGAAAAATATAATTCACCTAAAAGATTTGCCCAAGACTGATATTCACTTAAAAACACAGGATACTAACAAGCTTTGCAAGGCGTTCGGCTATACTCACGAGGACGTTCATGAAATTTTGCGCCCTATGGCAATGAACGGCAAAGAGCCTGTCGCGTCAATGGGAGCTGATGAACCTCTGGCAGCACTTTCAAAAGCCCACCCTCCGCTTTACGATTATTTCAAGCAGAGGTTCGCCCAGGTTACAAATCCTCCTATTGATGCATTACGTGAGGCTTGCAAGACCGACTGCTCAATTTATGTTGGCGATGACGGAAATTTATTATCCCATGACCCAGATAACTGCACTGTGTTGGAACTTCCCGTGCCCGTTTTAACGGAACAGGAATTGGCTAATATCCGCGCCATAAATCACCCTGCTTTTCATGTCAGTGCTGTGTCTTTGCTTTATCCTGTTGAAAAGAGATTAAAGAAAGCACTCAAAGAATTTTTCATAATCTGCGATAAAGCCTGTGATGACGGCGTGAACATTCTGATTTTGTCTGACCGCGGCATTGATGAAGGACATCTGGCAATTCCCTCGCTTCTGGCAGTGTCAGCCTTGGAACAGCACCTTATACATATTAAGAAAAGAACGGCTGTGTCAGTCATTTTGGAGAGCGGAGAGCCAAGAGATACTCACCAGCTTGCAATGTTAATAGCGTTCGGGGCTCGTGCAGTTAATCCTTATTTAGCGCATGACTGCATAAAATCAATGTTTCCTGACAGGGCAGAAGAAGCAATAAAAAATTATGATGACGCTTTGACCGCAGGAGTGTTAAAAATTGCCTCGAAGATGGGCGTGTCAACTTTGCAGGCTTACCAGAGCGCACAGCTTTTTGAAGCCATAGGATTGGAACGCCAGTTTGTTGAAAGATATTTCACTAATACCCCGTCATCGCTGGGCGGAAAAGATTTATCATCTGTCGAAGCTGATTACCGCTATTATCATGCAGAGGCTTTTATTTCTCCAGCTGAAACCCCATTAAACCGCGTTGGTAAACATAAATTTTTTTCTGGCTCAGAAGCAGAAGAACATTTATACAGCCCGAGAATCATAGATTTGTTGCAGAAAGCAGTCTGGACTAACGACAGAAATTTATTTGATGAATATGCTGCTTTGGTCGAGAATGAAGGTCCGCGCACGATACGTTCAATGCTGGATTTCAGATATAAACTCTGCAATCCCGTACCGTTAGATGAAGTCGAGCCTGCTTCTGAAATAGTAAAGCGTTTCAGGACTGCCGCAATGTCTTATGGCTCAATTTCGCAGGAAGCTCACGAATGCATGGCACTTGCAATGAACAGATTGGGAGGCATGAGCAACAGCGGTGAGGGCGGCGAACTTCCAGAACGTTTTAATACTAAATTAAACTCCAAAATCAAACAGGTTGCATCTGGGCGTTTCGGAGTTACACGTGAGTATTTGTTATCGGCGGAAGAAATTCAGATTAAAATGGGACAGGGAGCTAAACCTGGCGAGGGAGGACACCTTCCGGGCGCAAAAGTTACTGAAAGCGTGGCAAAAACGCGCTGTGCAACGCCGGGACTTGCTTTAATCTCACCGCCTCCGCACCATGACATATACTCTATAGAAGATTTAGCGGAATTAATTTATGATTTGCAGTGCGCCAACGAAAACGCGAAAATCAGCGTTAAATTGGTATCTTCAACAGGCGTTGGTACAATTGCGAGCGGGGTTGCAAAAGCCGGCGCGGGAGGAATATTAATCTCAGGCGGCGAAGGAGGGACAGGAGCGGCTTCATTAAGCAGCATACATAACGCCGGTCTTCCTTGGGAAATTGGTCTTGCTGAAACCCATCAGACGTTGTGTCGTAACCGTCTGCGCCAGACTGTAACTCTTGAAACTGACGGAAAATTAATGACAGGCCACGATGTTGCCGTTGCATTATTGCTTGGTGCTGAAGAGTTCAGTTTTGCCACTGCGCCTCTCGTAACAATGGGCTGCAAAATGGCCCGCGTATGCCATTTAGGAACTTGTCCTTTTGGGATTGCTACACAGAAGCCCGAACTCCGCAAGAGATTTATAGGGAAGCCCGAATATGTTGAGAGATTTATGTTATTCATCGCTGAACAGCTCCGTGAAATTGCGGCAAGATTAGGAGCAAGAAAAATAAACGAGCTTGTCGGAAGGAGCGATTTACTGAAAATGAAGAAAGATTCGGAAATGGATCTTTCAGACCTTATAAATTTCTCGCAGAACACTCATTTTCAGCCGGAAGCAAAACATGATTTCTCGCTCAATGAACGGACAGACGCAAGGCTTATACAAAATCACGTCCAGCTTACAACAGCGGACAGGGCTTTTGGTACATTATTAAAAGGCGCAAGGACAATACAGGCTCAGGGCTGCGGAGGTCAGTCATTCGGGGCATTTTTGCCAAAAGGACAAGAAATTACTTTGTACGGCGTTGCGAATGATTACATCGGAAAAGGCTTGTCGGGCGGAACTCTCACAATATGCCCTCCCGAAGACTCGGTCTGGAACGATGGGGATACTTTAATCGGCAACGTTGCTCTTTACGGCGCGACAGACGGCTACGCTTTCATAGCTGGAATGGCTGGTGAACGTTTCGCTGTGAGAAATTCCGGGGCTTACGCTGTTGTCGAAGGCGTTGGCGACCACGCTTGCGAGTACATGACCGGCGGACGAGTAATTGTTATAGGCGCAACGGGAGAAAATTTCGGCGCAGGAATGTCCGGCGGAATAGCGTGGGTCTTGGACGAAGACGGCACGTTGGAAAGGCATGTCAATAACGGACTTGTGAATATTTCCCCTGTCCATGATGAACATGAAGAAGAACTCTATCAGCTCTTGAAAATGCACGCGGATCATACAAATTCACGTAAAGCGATGAACATACTAAATAATTTCAAAGAATTTTTACCGAAATTCAGGACTGTCGTATCAGAAGAATATCTTGAATATTTGAAAAAGGAGCAATGATTATGCCAAAAGAAAATTTATTTGGAATATCTCAGCTTGATAATTTCCGTGCTTCACTTGATGAACGCTCACTGAAATCTCTTGGACTTGCCGTAAACAAAATTGTAGAAACTAAAAAACGCGGCGGTAAAGTCATGGTTGTTACAGGCAGCGGTCCTAATATTCACGAAGGCGTTACCACGCTCATAGCGGAATTGATTCGCGTTGGAATTGTTGATGCTGTTTCAACGAGTTCCGCCGTAATTGCCCACGAGATGGCAGGTTCCCTTGATAAAGTTTTCCGCGTTGACGCTCAGGCTCTTGGCATGGACATGTCAAAAATGCCGCGCGGCGATGTTTTTGAGTTTACCTGCATGACTGAAAACGAGCTTGACGCGCTTAAAAAAGAAATGCCCCTTGACGAAGATTTGTTAAGGCGCGGAGCTTCACTTCCAAAAGTTAATGAAATCATCAAAGCCGCAGGGAACATGGCTTACCCTATGGGCTTACGGACTGAAAAACTTGCCCATGAAGTACTTGCTCTCGCACGAATGTACGGGCTGCCTTTTGAAACTGTTGCCGGCTGGGGCTGTGATGAAAGAACCATGCTCGGTGCGGCTGCTGAGAAAAATGTTCCCGTGCTTGTAACAATTCCGCAGATGGTCGGCGGCGGAGCTGTCGGAATGTCAATAGGCGATTCGATTCCTGTTTCTGAACGTTCAATGAGAATTTCAAGAATGTTAGCGTCCTGCGACGTAATAATCGAAAGTGCCGTGGCTTTGACACAGGAAATTCACGACGGACCTTTTGAGTGCTACACAGGACACGGGATCTGGGCATGGTGGTCAGGTCAGAACACTTATAATCTTCGCGAGAAAAATTTAATAAGGATTGACCTTGATGAAAATTTGCGCAAAGCCGTTGAGTTAAACGCTACTGTTCAGGAAGCTATTGATAAAGGTCTGCCGAAAACTAAGGCCGCTAAAATTCCTTTCAGAATGGAAATGTCAGCTTTTGCGCGTCATGAGGGCAGTATCCCGATAGTTGGCGACATTGGGAAAGTCTGGCCATTAATTGCCAATGAAACTGCCAAGGAGCTTGGCATTGAACTTGAATTTTTATCGTCCTCGCAGGACACTCCCGAAGGTGCTTCAATGCGCGAATGGATAGTCGGGAACGTCAGCCCTCTGGACAGGGAAAAAATGTTATCACGCACAAAAAATTTTGTGATGCAGATTTAGAATTTTCTTAACTTGGCGGTTGTAATCTGTTTTTTTGTAAATAATTCCATTTCTGTTTCAAACGGTGCACTAATGAAAAAATAATTGCACATTTTGAAATGGAATTATTTTTGCCCTTAACTCCTAATTTTGCATGATTTTACATTACCGCCAGTCCGAGATTTTCTGCTATGCCATGAATGACATCTTCGGAGAATTTGCTGATTTCTTCAAT
This sequence comes from uncultured Fretibacterium sp., assembly GCA_937899395.1. Classification (GTDB taxonomy): domain Bacteria; phylum Synergistota; class Synergistia; order Synergistales; family Aminobacteriaceae; genus JAFUXM01. Next base: position 710 of record CALBPU010000106.1, on the reverse strand, counting down.
CAAGGACAGCGGAAGATTCTTTAGGCATTTCGTCCAATGTCTTGTCAACTGCTTTTTCGATATTTTTCAAGACTTTGTTATTTTGTCGTATGTTTTCAACAAGCCATGAATATTCCATAAGCGGTCTGCAGGCTTCCATCAGGGCTTTATTCTTGCCGTAATTGATATTCAGCATTTTGATCGTTACTTCGATGGTTGTTCGTCAGTAACCTTATAAAAACAAACGCACTTCTGAAGCGAGAGTTTTATTAAATTTTTGCTGTATCTGTAACAGTCATGTTCGGTCATGTATTTGTCATAAAGCTGGGCAGCGTAAAGAAACATTCTTATTGGCATGTTAGGATTAAAAGTTGAATGATGTTCCCAAATCGACAGGACAAAGAATAGCAAAAACGAAACATCGTTCTGCATGCCGATGTGGAAAATTTCGTCAATAGTATTAAATTCAATTGCGTCAGGGTCAGGGTAGTCAAAACCGTTCACAACGTTATAAAGATTTAAAGCCCACTGCTTATTCCTTCCAAAAATAAATTTGAAGACGTGGTCTTTATGTTTTTTATTTACTTTATTCATAAATTTAATTTTCGTAGATTCTTCCACTCCTCGAATAATTTTTTAATGACCTCGGGCAATACGCTCGGAAGCCATCATTTATTTTTTTCCGCAAATAACGCTGTTGAGCTTGTTCATGTTCGCGTGTTTTAATTTCA
>CALBPU010000105.1 GCA_937899395.1 uncultured Fretibacterium sp. | reverse complement strand
ACTCAGTTAGGAATTAAAATTGATGATGATGTAAGAGCAGTTTTTGACAGATTATTTATGATGACTGATGAAGAGGCTACTGTTTCTGAAGCTGTCGATTTTAACAGCAGAGTAAACAGTCAGATTAATTCTTATAATGCCGATATTCGACAAGCTCAAAGCGAACTTGCCATGATGGAGCAGCAATCCAAAGGGCTTGTTTCCGTTTTTCCTCAATTCGCAAGAACTGCCGACGGTGATGAAATCGGCTTTGTTTATCGGGTTACGGACGTTCGGGACGTTATTACCTCTCATAATGACAACGGAACCGAAAACAAAAATTATCCGCAAGAACTTCAACCGAGACATTCACGGGAAAGTGTCGCAAGTCAGCAGCAAATTCAGAGGATCGCAAATAATCTTGACCCGGAATTGCTTGGTGAGAACAGGCAAGTTTCTGAAGACGCGCCTATAATCGGTGAAGATGATCTTGTTGAGTCAGGGAATGCAAGGTCTATCGCTATCAGAAAAGCATATAATGAAGGTAATGCAGAAAATTATAAGAATTATCTTGTTGAGAATGCCGAAAAATTCGGATTAAATCCTGAAGCAGTCAAAAAAATCGAGCGTCCTATTCTCGTTAGTGTTCACCTTGCTAATATGGATAACGAAAATTTGACACGTGAAAATTTTGTACTCAAAGCTAATGAAGCTCCGACTTTGAGAATGACATCATCTGAAACCGCTTTAGGCGATGCTTCAAGAATTAATCTTAAATCTTTGAGCCTGTATGACTACACAAAATCTTTGGCCGCCAATAAGGATTTTTTAGCTTCACTCGTTAATTCTTTCACAGAATCCGACAGAGGAGCATTATTACAGGAAAACGGGAATATTTCGCTTGAAGGAATGTTCAGAATACAAAATGCTTTAGCGGCTAAGGCTTACGGCGATACAGGAATTATCAAGCTCATGACTGAAGCAACCGATAACGCAATCAAAAACGTTACAAATGCCCTCACAGGAGCTGCTTCACGTATCGCTCTGCTTGAAGAATATGTGAAAAACGGAAATATTGACAAAGAATTTTCGATAAAAGAAGATGTTATGCAGGCCGTTAATATGCTCAAAAATATTCGTGAACAGGGCTTAACAGTCAGTGAATTTTTAGCTCAACCGAATATATTCGGAAACGATTTTAACATGACTGAAACAGCTGAAAGTCTGTTAAAATTCTTTTCACGAAATTCAAGAAGCGCAAAAACCGTTCTTGAAGGGCTTGTGCAATATTCAAAACTCGCATTAAAAGAGCTTGAAGGAGGGAATTTATTCGGCGATAATCTCAGCAAAAACGAAATGCTTCAACAGGCTTTTGAGAAGGCAATGAGTAAAGAAACTCAAAAATCTTATGAGGAAGTCTTAAAACAAAACAAGCCGCTTTTGGAAATGCTTGAAAAACAAGCCGCTCCCGGTAAAGAAAGCAACAAAATAAAAGAATACAAAGCAATGGCTGCCGAGATTAACAAGGTTCTCAAAGATGAAAACAAACGCATTCAAGCCGAATATAAAACCGAAATTGAGAATATTAACAAACAGCATGAAAACAATATCAGAAGACTTGAAAGAGAATATAAAACCGAAATTAAATCCCTTAAAAACAACGCTGATGAAATTTCAAAGCTGAAAGAAAAACATGAAAAAAATATTTCGGAATTAAAGGCTCAACATGATGAAAAAATCAAGGAGCTTAAAGAACAATATAAAGACAAGACTGCAAAAAACAAAGAAACATTTGATGAAAAACTTGCTAAAACCGTTGAAAAATTAACAGGGCGTGCCGCTAAAAAACTCGGGAAAACAGTTGTTAATCTGAAAAAACAAATTAAACAAAAACAAGAACGCATTAATAATTTGACAGCCGTTATCAAAGAACGAAATTCCAAAAACAATATTAATAGAATGGTCAAAGGAATTGTCGGAATGTCAAAGGGCAATAAAGTTTATCAGATTGAACTCGATGAAATTAATGATCTGCTGGACAAATACGACCTTAAAAGAAAAGGCAAGGAAAACAGGCAAAAACAGGAATTAATTTATAATGTCCTTAACGATAACGGCGAAAAATATACGGCGGATCTCTTAGATGAAGAAAATATCACTCAAGAAGATATTCACGAGTTCACAAAGAAAACTCATCTCGAATTTATGAGTCTTGCTGAAGTTAAAGAACTCTATGAGAAAGTCAAGGAAATTTATTTAAGAGGCAGAGAAAGTTATAAGCAATGGGAAGAAGCCAGAAATGAACGTATAAAAAATATGCAAACTGCTATGGCTCAAGATGTTATCAGCAAAACTAAAGCTCCTGAAGATACTGTTCCCACTCAACCTGAGGACGTTTTAGCTATGAAACCTACTGAGGCGATTCGCTGGGTGTATAACGCAACAAAAATGACGGGAAGATTTTTGCACGGTTTAGGGGAAAATTTCAGGAAATTCGCAGGAGATAATATTTCAAAGGCTCACGGAGAAGCAAGCAGGCAAATTTTCAGAAGGGAATTTGAACTTGCTGAAAAGATACGCAGAATTTCAAAGGGGCTTAATCCGGCAAGGGATTTTTCAAAACACGCAATTACTCTTGACGGAATTTTTTATAACTGGAATGAGGTCATGGCCGTTTATTTATATTCGTTAAATGAAAAAAGTTATCAGGCTCTTCTGTGGGGAAATTTCGTTCAAAATGCCGCCGATAAAACGAAACTTTATAAAACTAAAGAAGAGGGAGAAGCGGCTGTTGCAAAATTAATTCAATTTTTGCATGAGAACGAAAATTATAAGAATGCTGCTGATTTAATGAAAGATGATTTTGAAAAAAACTATTCGAGAATCCGACAGGCTCAAATTGACGCTACTGCTAAAGGTATGGGAAAAGAAGAGAATTATTTTCCGCTTTACAGAATGCGACGGAAAACTTCGCAAGGTGTAATGGAATTGATGATTGATAATATTATTTATAATGGAGATAAACAAAATCAATTAATTCCGAACGTTGATGACGGCTTCACCATCAGCAGGGCAGAAATAAGCGAAAAATCCCAACAGCCTATTATTCTTGACGCTTACGGAAATTGGCAAAGAGGACTTGAAAGGGGAATAGCGCAGGGTCTTCAACAGGGACTTCAACAAGGACTTCAACAGGGTCTCACAGAAGGACGTAACGAGGGAATAAATATCGGAACAGAGCGAACTCGTAACTTAATTTTTGAAAGGCTTAAAGCAAGCGGAATATCTGAACAGGAAGCAAAACGTTTAACCGAAATTTAACTGAAGAATTATATTAAAAGAGCCTCCGAAAAACGGAGACCCTTTAATTATTCTTCGTGATGTTCTACGGGAATAATTTCCATTCCGTGCTTTTTTCTGTAATCGTTTAAGGCTTCATGTATTGCTTCCTCAGCTAAAACGGAACAGTGCATTTTAATCGGCGGTAAACCGTCAAGAGCCTCTGCTACGGCAGCATTGGTTAAGTCCCAAGCATCTTGAATTGTTTTACCCTTAATTAATTCCGTTGCCATACTCGACGAAGCTATTGCTGAAGCACAACCGAATGTCTTAAATTTTACGTCATCAATAATTTTCGTATCATCATTGACCTTCAAATATATTTTCATTATATCGCCGCATTTAGGATTGCCCGCTTCACCTACTCCGTCAGCGTTTTCAATCTCACCGACGTTTCGGGGATTAATGAAATGATCCATAACTTTTTGACTGTAATCTAATGCCATGATTTATAACTCTCCTTTTGATTTTAAATAATCTTCCCATAACGGGGACATCGCACGACGTCTGGCTACTATTTCCGGCAAAACTTCAAGAACATAGTCAATTTGTTCGTCCGTCGTTAAACGACCGATTGTAAATCTCAATGACCCGTGAGCTTGTTCATGTTTCAATCCTAATGCCAATAAAACATGTGAAGGATCAAGACTTTCTGATGAACATGCGCTTCCTGTCGAGGCTGAAATTCCTTTCGTATCTAAATCAAGCAGCAGCGTCTCACCTTCAACACCGATAAAACTGAAATTAATATTATTGGGAAGGCGTTTATCACCTGTTGCGCCGTTTAATTTTGAGTGAGGAATTTTTTCGAGAATGCCTGAAATTAATTTATCACGTCGAGCTGAGTTTATTGCGAAGTCATTTTTCAATCTCGATTTCAAAATTTCCATAGCCTCTCCAAATCCTACTATGCCTGCAATATTTTCAGTGCTTGCTCTTCTGCCTTTTTCCTGCGCTCCTCCGTGAACAAAATTTTCAGGCCTTAAACCTTTTCTCAAATATAAAGCTCCTACACCTTTAGGGCCGTACATCTTATGAGCTGACATTGATAACATATCTATATTCATTTCTTTAACGTCAATGTCTAAGTGTGCCGCAGCTTGTACAGCGTCAGTGTGAAAAGGAATTTTTTTCGCACGACATAAAGCTCCGATTTCCTTTACAGGCTCAATAGTTCCGACTTCATTATTTGCGAACATTACAGACACTAAAGCAGTTTTATCTGTGATAGCCGCTTCAACATCTTCAACCTTAACAAAGCCTTCAGAATTTACCGGCAGATAAGTTACTTCTACACCCTCAAATTTCTTGAGATATTCAGCAGTATGTAATATAGCGTGATGTTCAATTTGAGTTGTAATTAAATGATTTTTACCGTTTAATTTAGCTTTTTCGAGAGTACCTTTTAATGCCCAGTTATCAGCTTCAGTTCCTGAACCTGTGAAAAATATCTCGGACGGTTCAGCGTTCAAAGCATTAGCAACTTGAGTACGGGCTTTTTCGATAGCAGCTCTTGATTTCCTTGAGAACGAATAAACACTCGAAGGATTTCCGAAATTTTCGCTGAAGTAAGGCATCATAACTTTCAAGACTTCAGGGCTTGTCGGAGTTGTTGCGGTGTGATCCATGTAGACAAACATTTTTATTTAATTGCCCCCTTTATCATTATCAGTGTCAAAATCTTCGTCATCGGGAAGCGAAATTTTTCTGTAGGCAATATCTTCAAGACTGGTTTGCTCTAAAATTTCATCTACTGAACCCTTAACCTTTCGCCATAATTTGAACGTAGGACACGTAGAGGAATTTTCGCAGCCTTTTTCAGTCTGACACATTCCGAATATTACAGGTTCGCCTAAAGTTTCAAGAATTTCAGCGATATTGATTTCAGTTGCAGGACGTGCCAAAAAATATCCGCCTTGAGCTCCTCTGACACTTTCAAGCAAACCGCCCCTTCGTAATTTCCCGAATAATTGTTCGAGATAATTAACGGGAATATTTTGACGAGATGCAATATCACTCACTGATACAGGCTCAAAATTTTTAGAGTGAAGGCATAAATCAGACATTGCCCTTAAACTGTAACGTGCTGTTGTTGAAAATTTCACGAAAAATATTTCTCCCTTCTGACCATTTTTAACAACGCGAGAAAGAATATCATATGCAACAATTTTTATCAAGATTAAAATCATAAGATTTAATAATAACTTAACAACAAATGATCGTGAAAAATAAAAGACTAAATAGAAGCTTGACAAAAAGTGATAAAGAAAACATCTGTGAAAAAATCTTCTCCAAAGAAATAATGCGAATTATTTTTTATTTAAGCAAGATGTGATATTATTCAGACAATTTTTTCACGAGGTGATTTTATTATCATGAGCAGTAAAGGTTTTACAAGTTCTCTTCCGTTCAAACTGATTTTAGCTTTGGTTTTAGGTATCCTTATCGGTTTGGGATTATCTGCAATCGAAGGTTCAGCTTTCTGTACGGCAATGTTAAATGTCATTGTAACAATCCGTTATATTTCAGGGCAGTTTATAAATTTCTGCATTCCTTTAATTATCATTGGATTTGTCGCACCTTCAATAACACGTCTTGGTTCTAATGCTTCAAAGATGTTGTTACTTGCTTTAATTATTGCATACATTTCATCAATAGGAGCAGCATTCTTTTCAGTTGTTGCGGGTTATACGATACTTCCGTTTATGAATATTGCTTCAGAAGTTGAAGGGTTAAAGAGTTTGCCCGAAGTTGTATTTGCTCTTTCAATTCCTCAGATTATGCCTGTAATATCGGCCTTAGTTCTCTCGATAACAGTGGGTCTTGCAGCGACATGGAATAAAAGTAAATATATTATTAATTTACTCGAAGAATTTCAGGCCATCGTTTTAAGCATCGTTAAAATGTTTTTGATACCTCTTCTTCCTGTCTTAATAGGAACAACGTTCTGCGGATTTGCTTATGAAGGTTCATTGACAAAACAGCTTCCGATTTTCATAGCAATAATTTTAATCGTAATTATAGGACATTATATATGGCTTGCATTGTTGTATTTTCTTGCAGGAGCATATTCAGGTAAAAACCCTCTCAAAATTATCAACAATTACGGTCCTGCATACATGACGGCAATAGGTACAATGTCGAGTGCGGCAACGCTTTCAGTTGCTCTTCAGTGTGCAAAAAAGTCCGAGCCTCCCTTACGAGATGACATGGTAAATTTTGGAATACCGTTATTTGCGAATATTCATCTTTGCGGTTCAGTAATGACTGAGACATTTTTTGTTATGGCAGTATCGAAAATTTTATATGGAGCTTATCCGACTGTAAGCAATATGATTTTGTTCGCTCTTTTGTTGGGAATTTTTGCGATTGCGGCACCGGGAGTTCCAGGCGGTACAGTAATGGCTTCGTTAGGATTGATAACGGGGGTTTTAGGATTTGACACGAGCGGTACGGCTTTAATGCTAACGATTTTTGCTCTTCAGGATTCATTCGGAACTGCCTGCAACGTTACGGGCGACGGAGCTTTGACGTTAATTTTGACGGGCTATGCTGAGAAGCATAATATTTCAGGAGAAAATCTCGAAACAAAGAACCTTTGAAATTTTCAGAGGCTCTTTTTGTTTTTTATTTTGAAAAAATTCACGCTCCTCACAAGATTTTTATGGGGAGCGTTTATTTTATTTATCTTATCGTGTAATTTTTCGATTTCAAACTTTCTCGGACATTAAAGTGAATTTTATCGACTTCAACATCTCTTAAAGTTCTTTCGTTTGAACGATAGCTCAACGAGTACGCAAGGCTTCTGAAACCTTCAGGAATCCCTTTACCTTCGTAAATATCAAACAATCTTAATTTTTCAAGCGTTATATTTTCACCTAAAGATTTCGTTACATCTTTTACGGAATTTCTGATGTCGTTCATAACTTCGTCGTTGCTTCTGTCAATCGAAACCAATAACGAAATATCCCTAAATGATGCAGGGAATTGGCTTGCAGGTGTAAATTCGGGTTTTTTGCTCTGAGTTAAAAGTGTTAAATCAATCTCAAATGCGTATACCGTATTAACATCAAGTTCTTGTTCGATAACGGGCTTTAATCTTCCGACAAAACCGATCTTTTCACCATTAACAAAAATTTCAGCAGTTTGTCCCGAATGAGTGAACGGTTCATGGCCGGATTTGAATACAGGTTCATAACCTCTTGATCTTATCAGCGAAATTACATCGGCTTTGACATTGTAAAAATCTTCGCTCCTGTTATCAAACGGTGAACGTGTATCAAGACCGTTGAATAAAATTCCTGCGACATGTTCGGGTTCTGTTTCAGGATTTGTGAAGAAAACTTTTCCCTGTTCAAAAATTTTCACAGGATCTCTCCAACCTGAGGTTATGCTCGTCTTCAATCCCATTAATAATCCCGGAATTAATGTTGTCCGCATTGCCATTTGATCCCTGCTTATAGGATTGGCGATTTTCAAAGTTTTTGAGCGTATATCATCATCAGGAAGCCGTAATTTTTCGGGGAAATCTTCAGCTAAGAAACTATATGTCATAACTTCCGTGTAGCCTCTGGCCATTAAAACATTTCTGACTGCTCCTGCAACTTCCATTGATGAACCGATATTAGCACGTCTCGGAAGTTCTCCGGGCAATTTTTCAGGAGTATCATTGTAACCTCTGAAGCGTCCGATTTCCTCGATTAAATCCTCTTCAATCGTTATATCAGGTCTGAATGTCGGAGGCATAAAAACTTTCTCATCGTCATTGCCATTAACTTTTTCAATCCCGAAACCTTCAAGGATTTTTTCAGCTTCGGCCATGTTATCCCATGATAAATATGTCGAAAGTTTTTTACGGGTTAAAGTTATAGGTTGAGGTGTTTTTATTTCGTTTTCAGAACTTAAAGTCCTGTAATCAATTTCAGCTCCGCACCATTCAGCCATTAAATTTTCAGCAGCAGTTAAAGCCATTTTGCTCAATGCAGGATCAACAGTCCTTGAAAATCTGAACGCTGCCTCAGAATTTATTCCAAGCCTTCTTGAAGTGTAACCTACTCTTACAGGGGAGAAACACGCGCTCTCAATTACGATTGTGTTAGTGTCATCGTTAATGCCGGTCTGTTCACCGCCCATAACTCCTGCTAAAGCTATTGCTTCTCCTCCGCTTGTAATTAACATGTCCTGCGGAATTAATTCCCTGTCTTTTCCGTCAAGGGTCATCATTTTTTCGCCTTCATGAGCAGCTCTTACAGTGATTTCACGTTGAGGTAAAGTATTAAGGTCAAATGCGTGAAGAGGTTGCCCCAACATTAACATAACATAGTTAGTAACATCGACTGCGTTTGTTATAGGTCTCATTCCTAAATGAGCTAAATCAATTTTAGCGGTTAAAGGAGACTGAGAAATTTTTGCTCCTGTAGCAAGTCCTAATCTGTAACAGAAGCACCCTTTATCAGGCAACGAAATATTCCCGAATTCAAACGGCCAATCTTTATCATGTTTCAATTCTCTTAACCATGAAGGAGTTTTTAATTTCGATTTCGGATATAAGCCTTTAATTTCTCTTGCCATTCCTAAATGACTTAACAAATCGCCCCTGTTCGGAGTAATTGAGACATCAAGAATTACATCGCCGATATGATATAAATTTTCAGCTTTCTCACCGATTTCAGCGTCGTTCGGGAGAATTAATAAGCCTGAAGGATCATCGACATCATGAAGTCCGAGCTCCTCAGCCGATAACATCATTCCGAAACTTTCAACGCCGTGAAAATCTCTTGTTCCGAGTTCCATACCGTTAGGCAACACCGAACCGTCAGCAGCATAAAAAACCATATCGCCCTGTTTCATGTTAGTAGCACTTGTAACACAGATTTTTTCGCCTGAACCTGTGTTCAAATGTGCGATTGAATATTTTGCTTCGGTAGGGTGTTTTTCAAGAGTTTCAATCCTTGCGGTTATAACACCTTTCATTTTTCCTGCGGTATAAGTTATGCCCTCGATTTCAGAACCAGAAAATGTTAATCTCTCGGCTAATTCTTCAGGAGTTAAATTCAAAGGCTCAATGTCAATAAAATGTTTTAAGAGTTCCAACGATATTAACATCGTTCAACACCTCCGAAACCTGAAAGGAAATATGAAACATTACCGTCAAATAACAATCTTAAATCGCTAATTCCGTATTTCAACATCGACATTCTGTCGAGACCTATTCCGAATGCAAAACCGTTATATTCATCAGGATCAATTTTTCCTGCTCTGATAACGTTAGGGTGAACCATTCCCATTCCTGCGACTTCTAACCAACCTGTGCCATGACAAACTCTGCAATGTTCGTTATGCCCTGAACATTCGACACATTCAATATCGAGTTCCATTGAAGGCTCTGTGAACGGGAAATAGCTTGCTCGAAATCTGTACTTCAGACTTTTACCGAAGAAAGCGTTTAACATTTCGGCCATTGTGCCTTTCATTACGCTGAAGGGAACGTTTTTATCAACCAATAACCCTTCCATTTGATTAAACATAGGCGAATGTGTAGTATCGTTATCACGCCGATAAACTTTTCCGGGACAAATTATTCTCAAAGGCGCTCCGTATTCAAGCATTGCTCTAATTTGTACAGGTGAAGTATGAGTTCTCAATAACGTTCCGTCAGGGAAATAAAATGTGTCCTGCATATCTCTCGCGGGATGATCGTCAGGAGTATTGAGCGCCGTAAAATTATAATAATCCGTCTCTATCTCAGTACCTTCGTAAACCTCGAAACCCATTGCGGTAAATATATCCGTCAGCTCGTATTTTACCATGGTGATGGGATTGAGACGCCCTACGGCGGTCTTCGCAGCAGGCTCTGTTACATCTATCTTTTCAGCCTCGTATCTGAGGTTCCTCTCCTGCTGTTTTAACTTGTTATCTATCTCGTCAAACAGGTCAGTCGCCCATTCCTTCAATGCGTTGATATTCTTTCCGTAATCCCCCTTAAGTTCCTTAGGCACGCTGCCCATGCCGCGCATCAGGCTTCCTATCTTGCCTCTCTTGCCGTCGAGCATCAGCTTTTTGTATTCGTAGAGACCCTTTGAGGAATCGATCCCCTCCAGAGATTTCTTTACTTCATTTTGGATCTCTTTGATCTGTTCCTTTAACTCATTTAAATCAGCCATCAAATATTTCCTCCAAAAGCACCGTTTGCCGGTAAAAAACACCGCAACAAATAATAAACCATTAGAAAAATAAAATCAAGGTATTGACAGACAATTGGAATTCTATTAGTATATAAACATCCGGAAGGGATAAATTTCGATATTTTGAACCTACATTTACGTTAAATGGGATTCCAATATCGCATATCGGCTGTCAGGCCTCCCGGTACGGCAGACAGAAGAAGTGCACCATCTTTTGTCCGCTGTGCCGGCAGTGGAAGGCAAAAGATCATCGCTGCGGGCACCCACCTGGCATTTTGCTAGGCGTCAAAATTCGATAAACTTTCTTTCCGGCTTTTATTTTGTTTATTTCTCTACAGTGACCTTTTTCATGGTCTGGTTCTCATAAGGGCGATCCGACGTATCTGTAGCCACACATGCTATTTTATCAACCACATCCATCCCCTCTGTAACACGCCCGAAAGCCGCGTACTCTCCGTCCAGATGCGGACTTGTCTTGTGCATTATAAAAAACTGGCTTCCTGCCGAGTCCGGATCGTAGGCTCTCGCCATGGACAGTACTCCTGCCTCGTGCTTCAGATCATTTTTTACGCCGTTTGACGAAAACTCTCCCTTAATGGAATAGCCGGGGCCGCCGGTTCCATTTCCTTCAGGATCACCGCCTTGTATCATAAAGCCTTCTATCACTCTGTGAAAGATCAGTCCATCATAAAAATTCTTCTCTATCAGATCGATGAAATTCTGTACTGTAATGGGAGCCACATCAGGATAAAGCTCTGCCTTTATCACATCTCCACTCTCCATCTCAAATGTCACTATCGGGTTTGCCATATCATCCTCCTCTAATAACGCAAGTCTATTATATGATACAAGGGTCAAAAGGTCCAAATTATGCGCTTGCGCAATAATTTGAGAC
>CALBPU010000104.1 GCA_937899395.1 uncultured Fretibacterium sp. | reverse complement strand
GCACTTCAAAAGTGGACAATGAAATTTATGTTTTTTCAAGTGTCTTGACTATAAAATAAATAACTCCTGTCGGTTCATCGCAAAGTTTTACATTTACAAAGCCTGCTTCCTGTGCAATATTTTTGAGAGTTTCTTTTTTGACATTGTCCCAATCGGTAGGATATCCGATGACGCAAAATAATTCACGTTCGTTTGATAACTTTGCTCCGTTGAAGTAATGTTCTTCGATTAATTTTCGGAGCTGGGTCAGGTATAAGAGCGCAAGTCTGTCGGGCGTGTAATCATTTTGAGCGGTTTGAAGCTGATACGTATTGTCCTTACTGCCGACAAAGACTTTGAAATTCTGAAACGTTCTTTCTGGAGCGTCTTCGGATTTAGCTAAAGCCTTTGCTCCGAAATGAAGAATATTTCCGTTTTCGTCAAGCTGAATTGCGGTCGCTATGGCTTTAACAACTCGCTGGCCGTCGTTGATTTCTATAATTTCAGGTTCGCGGTTAGACCCCTCATTCAAAAGGGCAACAGAACTCTGCGTCGTTCCGAAATCTATCGCAAGAAATCTTTTGATGATAAAGACCTCCTTAATTCTCAAATAAATACAACAAATTTGCGCTAAACTTTCATTTCTATATAAACTACGAAGAAAACTGAATAGCGCAAATCATTCTTGCACATAATCTTCATAGTCAATTCAACTCCTCGTGCTATAATTTACGCAAGGATAAAATTAGGCTGAATGGCCTTGCGGTCGCGAAGTCATGTGCTTGTAATGTTAACCAAATCTTATTATAACACATAACGTTTTATCCTTAGTCTATTGTACTCTTTTTTATTTGTAACCTTCTATTTCGTAATACATATCCTTTCTGATAAAATTTTTCCGAACTATTAATTATTCATTTTATCCATAACATGCCCGTTCTGTCGAACAAATCTGATTAGCCCATGTTATGACTAAGTTTATAAAGATAAGGAGATTTTCACGTGCCGACTTTCAAACTTTCAGAAGATACGATTTCAAGATTACGAAAAAAGTTCGAGGAATTTCAAAACGACCGCCGAAAAGTTCACGAGCTTATAACGCGCTACGTTGCTGATTATCGACAATTCGACGGTAAACGCGACGATCGAAAAGAATTTCTTGAAGAAAAATATTTGCCTCAAGCTCCGAGTTTAAGCCATTTAGTTTATGATGAAAATCAAATTTATTGGAACGTCATCGACATCGCAATTCTCTTAGGTCGAACTCAGCAGGCAATTTCAAGCACGCTCCTGAATATTGAAAAGTCGGAAGGCTGGGTTTCGCGTCTTTTGCCTTTAAGGAAGCAGACGAAATCAGCGAACGGCAATAAAATTTTCGTTTACGGCGAAGAAATTTTCGATTTAATTATTGACCGCTACGAAGAAGAATATTTATTAAGATTTTCCGAACCTCGCAGGGGTAATGTTGAAAATGCGCCCGATATTCAGGAAGTCCGCAAATTCTGGAATTATCTTAAAGAATTTGAAAGTCATAATCACCGTCTCGCTCTCAAGGAACAGGAAACGACTTTGCCTGACGTACCGCCGATGAATTTCAAGGATATTATTAACACAATATGGAAGAAAGTTTTTGATATTAAAGTCGGGACTGTCTGTTCGGTCATATTCGCAGTCTGCTTCGAGGTCGCCCGAAGATATTTTGCTGTCAATCTATGGTTTTCGCTTGTTCCTGCGATCATTTTATGCACGGCGATTTTTTTAATTCATAAGCGTAAATTTTCAGCTGATACTCTCTCGGACGTTGGCGCAGGGGCGTTGCTGTTCCTGTTGCTTTGGATTTCGGGAGCGTTGTCGCTTTCAAGCAAACAGCCGCCGGAGATTACACAGGAATTGACATTGCGACCTCAATTATCTAATAACGAATTTCGATTTTCAATTTCGGCGACAAATTTTTCAGATGTGAAAGAATTTTTTTACAGAATAAGTCCTGACATTAATTTTCACTCAACGGGTTTCATCGAACAGAATAATCCGAATAACGAAGAGCAATATCCTAACCCGATAATCAAATACAACGAATTTTCCGATGTTGCCGAAATTGACGTGAAATATATTAATAATATCGGCAAAGAGAGCGAGGTCTGGCATTTTTCGTTTGATTTAGAACGAGAACGTTTCAAACTTCAAAAACAGAACACTTTAACTTATGTAAAAAATTCATGGCTTGAAGCTCGGCGTGTTGGCGATAAAGATTTCATAATGATTGACGTGCCAATGTTGAATTTCAGCGCAGGGATTTTGGATGCGATAATTTACGGCGTGAATACTCTTTCGCCTGACATCAGACTTGACGTTTACGATATAGATTTCGATTATTGGGAGGTGCTTAGGCGGCCTGCAGGACAAATTGATTTTGTAAGCTCCTATATCGTTTTTACGGACGGAACTTCGTCAGATATTCGCGTCAGTAGAATTGAAGAGTGAAACATATTCAAATGCAGGAACGCAAAATTATTCCTGCAATATTTTTACCCACGTTGCCCTGTATTTTGGCTTCGTTTCTAACACTCCGAAATTCTGCATATGTTTCAACATTTTCAACGCCGACGCTCGTAAATATCCTGTCGCCTGTAAGACTTTTTCAAGTTGAATTTCACCCTCTCGAGCACCGCCAAGTTCATTTTTGATTGCCTCAAGAAGCCGCTGATGATCGACCGGCATTACTCCGGCTTCATATGCTTTTCTAATCGGCGAACGCTTACTGTACGATTTCACGGTTTCTGAAATATTTTCAGACTTCTCTAAAGTTTCCTTGATATTCTCTCTTAGTCCTGGCATTTTTTATTACCTCATATTGAATTATATATTTTTAGATTTTATAATACTATATTATATAATACTAAGTTATTAGAGCTAAATATAGTTATTAACACTACTTTTAGTATTATATGATAACTAATTACATATTTGACATTTATATAATATTCAATAACCTAATCATTTCCAAAGATTATGAAAATTTCCCTTCAACATTTCGCGGTAAGCCGACAAAATCTTTTCATATAAATTAAGAAATTTAACACGCTGGATTGTTCTCATATATTTATCCCATTTGTCGCCCGAAGCTATATTCTTCACGAGAATATTACTGCGCGGCAATCGTCCCGCTATCGAATAACCTTGTTCATCAAGCGTTGCTTCAACTTCGGCGGTTACTTTCGATTTTACAATGCAATTTTTCACGAGAGCGACTTGTCCTGCGCCAACGCCAGCGTTACGAACATAATCGAATACAGAACGAAGATTTATAAGACTGTTATAATCGCCGAACACAGGCACAAGAATAATATCCGCGAATTTCAACGCTTTTATTACGCTTTCGTCTTTCGACGGGTGTGTATCAATGACGTAAAAATTAAAATTCTCATTCGCAAATTTTTCACTTAGTTCAGTCCTGACTTCGATATTAGGAAAAATAGAGCGCGATAATCTCAAAGTTTCCGCAAGGTTTTTCTGTTCATCTAAATCAGTCGCCAACACTTTTAGTCCATTCTGAGCCGCTATCTGCGACAAAATCAAGCTGACTGTTGATTTGCCTACACCGCCCTTATAATTCCAAATCGTTACCGCTAATTTCTCATTCATTACATGATCGCCTATCATATATTAATTATTTACATCATCTTTTATTTGCTGATATTATATCATATAATTCTAAATGATTTATAATATAATTAGTTTTGAAAGGAGTGATTTTAATGCAGACGTTGCCGATCGGAGTTCAAGATTTCGTGCGGTTGAGGCAGGATAATCTACTTTACGTTGATAAAACTGAAAGACTTTTAGAGTTAATTCAAAACGGTCAAAGATACTTTTTGTCGCGTCCACGTCGTTTCGGAAAATCTTTGACGCTCTCGACGCTTGACGCAATGTTCAGCGGACGTGCCGAATTATTCAAAGGACTTGCCGCTGAAGAGTGGGTCAGCAAACAAGCAGAAAGACCTTTTCCGGTACTAAGGTTCGATATGAGCCGATTGAGACAATATTCAACAGGAAATGAGTTAAACGAGGCAATAATTAAAGGCTTAGAGGATTATGCATTTCTAAATGATTTTGAAGTGAACGCAGAAAGAAAGTGTAACGGTACATTATTGCAAATAATTTATCATTTATATAAAACTCATGGGCAAGTCGTTGTTTTGATTGACGAGTATGATAAACCGATACTTGATAATATTAACGATTTGGAGCGCGCGGACGAAATGCGTGAAGTTCTGCGCTCTTTCTACACGACGCTCAAAAGTTGCGATGAGTATCTGAAATTTGTAATGCTGACTGGAATATCGAAATTCAGCAAGGCAGGTGTATTCTCTGCGATGAATAATTTGATGGACATTTCAATGTTGAAGAGATACGGCGATATAGTAGGTTACACGCAGGAAGAACTTGATGAAAATTTCGCCGAATATTTGGAAACTTCATCAAAATCAATGAACCTTACTCAGAATGAATTACGAGAGAAAATTAAACGTTATTACGATGGATTTTGTTTTGACGGAAAGACCCGAGTTTATAATCCTTTTTCATTGTTAAATTTTTTCATCGATGATAAATTAGG
Source organism: uncultured Fretibacterium sp. (assembly GCA_937899395.1). Lineage (GTDB taxonomy): Bacteria > Synergistota > Synergistia > Synergistales > Aminobacteriaceae > JAFUXM01. The sequence goes on along the minus strand of CALBPU010000104.1, from coordinate 829 downwards.
TAATTACTGGTATAAGTCAGGCTCGCCGACTTTCATCGTCAAGTATATGAGGGAACACGAAATTTCTAATCCCGATAAATACAGGCATTTTGAAGTATCTGATGATTTCGCTGACAGCCACGAAATAGAACGCTCAACGCCTGAAAGTTTCCTTTATCAAAGCGGCTACTTAACAATCGAGAAATGGGAGGGCGATGTTATTACGCTAGACTATCCTAACGAAGAAGTCCGAAAATCAATCGTCCGAATGTATCTCGATGAAATTTATCACGTCAAAAGATATATCACGATCGGAACGCAACTTTGGAAATCATTAGAAAGCGGCAATATTGAAACAACAGTAGAGTTATTTAACACTGCGATTTCAGCTGTGCCTTATGAAGATTTTCCGAACCGCAACGAGTTCTGGTATCGCTCATTATTCTTAATGCTTCTGCGAGGCGCAGGGATAATCTCTTACGCTGAAGTTCATACTTTCAAGGGCAGAGCCGACTTAGTTATAAATTTCAATAACCTGCTTGTCGTCCTTGAGTTCAAATTCGCTTCAAAAACTTCAGAAGTTGATAAAATGAAAACTGAAGGATTAAATCAGATTAAAGACAGGGAATATTCTAAATCTTATGACACGGAGGGGCGCAAGGTCGTTACGGCAGTTCTCGTTGCTGACGATCAGGAGCGCAAAATTATTTTATGAGTGAAAAAAATTTATCTTCAACGCCCTACGACGACGCATTCCGCACGCTGATGAACGATTGCATAAAACTGTTAATTCCATGTACCATCGTTGAAGAGGTCAAGGTTCCATTGAATGACATTTCGTGCATAGGTA
>CALBPU010000103.1 GCA_937899395.1 uncultured Fretibacterium sp. | reverse complement strand
GATAAAAAATTTATTATCTAAAAATATTAAATTAAATAATTGAATTAAAAAAATAATAATTTTTCTTAAATTTAATAAAGAATTAAATGGAAAGAAAAAACACAAGATACGAACAAGAAAAAGAAGATCAAGATCCAAATCAAGTAAGTTTTTTAAAATAAACCTCAAATTGAACTATAGATAATGCCCACAAACAATAAGAGTGATAATTTTCAAATGCCTCTCCAAAATATCAAAAATATAAACAACTTATCTCCTCCGAGAAAACACAACATTCCGAAAGATACTTGTGAAAATAAGGAAGACAAGAAACATAAAAAGATGAACCAAAATATATCTCAAAGTCAGGAGGCCAAAATGGAAATAGAGGAAATGATTCAAGGAAATATGATGATCGGTTCTTTATCAACTCAAGCTTCTGGTAATATTTATTCGTCCCTTGATTCAAATGCGAATTTAAAAAATTTAAATTGTGCAAATTCAAATAATTTAAATCTCGGGAATAAAAATATCTTTTTTTATCATGAGCAAAATAATAATATCCAAATCAATAATCCCCAGCCACCCATTCCAGTTCCAGTCCCCATTATAGATATAAAGCCGACTGTAAAACCCAAAAAAGAAACACAAAAAGAGAAAGAAATTTTTAAATTCACATTTCCAACAAACCAAGATTATATCTCATTTTCTGGTGAATATATAAATGAAATATATTCAAATCTTCTTTTAGATGAAAAAAATTTGAAGCCTTTATATGGCTATATTCAAAATCAGCATGATATTAATGAACAAATGAGAGCAATATTAATCGACTGGTTAATAGAAGTCCATTATAAATTTCATCTCAAAGATGAAACACTTTATCAAACGGTGTTTATAATCGATTCATATTTAGCAGCTTTTCCTATATTAAGAGCTAAATTACAACTTTTGGGAATTGCTGCGTTGTTAATTTCGTGTAAAGCACAGGAAATATATTATCCACAATTATTCGAATTAATTGATATCACTGATGGAGCTTATATCAAGGATGAATTAGTCGAAATGGAAAATCATATACTTAAAATATTAAGCTTTAATATTGTTTCACCTACTGCGATTGAATTCTATAATATCGTTTCAAGAGCGTTCAATTTCGACCAAAAACAATATTTCCTTGGGAAATATTTCATGGAATCTTCTTTAATTGATTATCAAATGATAAAATATTCGGCATCGGTGATTGGTGTTTCTTGTGCTTATGTTGTGATGAAATTCTGTGGAATTAATAATTATAAATGTCTTTATTCGAAAAATGTTGTAAAAGAAGAATGTCCACAAAAAATTATTAAAGAAGCTGCAAGAGAGATTTGTCATTTAGTTAAAAATTTATCGAATTCAACTTTGAAGGCTGTGAAAGACAAATATTCTTTACCTCAATTTTTGAATGTTGCACAATTTTGCGAACAAAATTAAATGGGATAATTAGAACAATGTTAAATATGGGAGCATGATCAATACTATTAATTTTGCATTGTAAAATAAAATATATAGCTTTTCTTAATAAATTAGGTTTTTTTCATTAATGATACATGTAAATCGTTGGGTTATCATGTTTCTTCTTTAGTTAAAATAGGAATTTCGTTAATAAACTTCAGGAGAAAAATCAGGTAATGTGAAATAAACAGAGCCGCTTATTAATCGTTATTAAACGGCTCTAAACTTCTCCTTAAAATTCCGTGCATATTTGCGATTGCTATACCGTAATTAACAATAGGGACATTTGCATTTTTGGCACGGTTTATTCTTGATTGCATCTCCTGTTCATTCAACATACAGCCTCCGCAATGAATTATTAACGAAAAATTTTTGAGGATATTTTCATCGGGAAATTCTCCTCCTGATGTAAATGAAAAATCAGGTTTTGTGCCAGTGAAATTTTTAATCCACGCAGGAATTTTTTCAGTGCCAATATCTCCGCATTGTCTATGATGTGTGCAGCCTTCTGAAATTAAAACTTTATCTCCGTCTTTAAGCTCTGATAATTTTTCTGCTCCTTCAACCAAAATTCTCAAGTTCCCTTTATATCTTGCAAATAAAATCGAAAATGATGTCAACAAAATTTCTTTCGGAACAATTTTGTTTACTTTGCCAAAAACTTGAGAATCTGTTACAACAATTTTAGGTCTAACTTTTAATGAGGCTAAAATTTTTTCAAGTTCTACGTCCTGACACACAAAAGCCGAACAATGAGAATCTAAAATATCTCTTATAGTTTGCTGTTGAGGAAGAATTAAACGTCCTTTAGGTGCTGCCTTATCGACAGGTATAACTAAAATTACAATATCGCCTGCTTGTAATAAGTCCGAAATTAATTTTTTTTCAGGTTTATTATTTTTTGCAAGTGAAGCGATTTTTTCTTTTAACTCATAAACATTTTCATTCGTTAATGCGCTCACATAAAATTTATCGTTATCTCTTGAGTTAATTAAGTCGGCTTTGTTATTAGCGACTATATAAGGAAGCTTTCTATCGTCAAAGATTTTTATGAGGTCTGTTTCAGCTTGTGAAAATTCAAGTGAAGCATCGTGAACTAAAACTGCTACATCACAATTCGCTAAAACATTCATGGCCCTCTTAACTCTTAACTCTCCTAAAGTTCCCTCATCATCAAGTCCCGGAGTATCAATTATTACAACAGGCCCTAACGGTAACAACTCCATAGCTTTTTTAACAGGATCGGTAGTCGTGCCCTTAACCTCAGACACGACCGCTAAATCCTGACCTGTTACAGCATTAACTAAACTCGATTTTCCTGCGTTACGTAAACCGAAAAACGCAATATGTATTCTTTCACCTGAAGGCGTTAAATTGAGATTAGAATCTGAAATCACGTTTGTTGTCATGTTTCATTGCCTCAATATTTTCACGTGCAATTTCTCTTACATTCTCTCTCGGTATTCTTTCTAATTCACGTTCAATCATTTCATAACCGATTCGTTTTGTTTCAGGCGAGGCGTAATCTTCAAGATATTCCGTTAAAGTCATTAAGGCGTTAGGGTGGCAGCAGTTCAAAATTTGTCCGCTCTTACATAAGCTCATAAATCTGTCGCCCGTTCTCCCAGCTCTGTAACATGCCGTGCAGAATGAAGGAATATGATTTTGTTTCATTAACCATTGAACAACCTCGTCTAAAGTCCTTTGATCCGAAACGTCAAATTGTTCAGTGTCGTGAGGTCTCTCAGCTTCCGTGTAACCTCCTACTGAAGTCCTTGAACCTCCGCTTATCTGTGAAATTCCTACCTGCAACATTTTCGCCCTGACATTTTCGCTCTCACGTGTCGAAATTATCATTCCAGTATAAGGCACTGCAACACGTATACATGCAGCAATCTTCGTGAAAATTTCATCGGGAATTGAATTGTTAAAATCATCAGGGTTAATATCGTCAGCAGGCTTAACACGAGGTACGCTTATCGTGTGAGGCCCTACTCCGAAAACGGCTTCGAGATGTTCAGCGTGCATTAACAATCCTGCAAATTCATATTTGTAACCTTCAAGCCCGAATAAAACTCCAAGTCCTACGTCATCAATTCCTGCCTGCATTGCTCTGTCATGAGCTTCGGTATGATAACGATAATCATGTTTAGGGCCTGTCGGGTGTAAAAATTCGTAGCTCTTTCGGTTGTAAGTCTCCTGGAACAAAATATAAGTTCCTATTCCTGCCTCTTTTAGTTTACGGAAATTTTCAACGGTTGTTGCAGCGATGTTGACATTAACTCTGCGAATATCTCCGTTTTTATGATGGACGCTGTAAATCGTTGCGATGCTCTCCAAAATATATTCAATCGGATTATTAACAGGGTCTTCACCTGCTTCAATAGCGAGCCTTTTATGTCCCATATCCTGCAATGCTATAACTTCTGCTCTGATTTCGTCCTGAGTTAATTTTTTTCTCGGAATAGTTTTGTTTTTAGTGTGATAAGGACAATACAGACAGCCGTTAATGCAATAATTCGACAGATATAACGGAGCAAACAATACAATTCTGTTTCCGTAAAAAGCGAGCTTAATTTCCTCTGCAACATCATAAATCTTCTGAATCATTTCAGGGTCTTCGCAAGCCAGTAAAACAGACGCTTCACGATGAGTTAAACCTGAACAAGTGCAGCCATTTTGATTAAATTTCGGTCTGGCTTTTTCGAGAAGTTCGTTAATTAATTTGAAATCGTTTTTGTGTGCTTCAGCATAAATTAAAGTGTCGAGAATTTCATCATGATTAATAAAATCATCGGCATTCATAGATTTTGGATCATACATAATTTTACCCTCCGTTCTTACGGGTCAGAAACAAAAAATCTTTCCCGCCAGAAAAATTTTCATGTATGATTATATAACAACTTTAATTTTAAGGAGAAAAATTTATATGTGGCATGGAAGATTTAAAAAGGACATGGCCGAAATCGTAAAAAATTTCACTCAGTCTCTTGATATAGATTGGCGAATGGCTGAATGCGATATCCAGGGAAGCATTGCTCACGTAATGATGTTGGGACATACAGGGATATTGAAACCTGAAGAGGCACTCAAAATTAAAAGCGGTTTGCAGAAAGTTTTAGAGGAAGTTAAAGAGGGAAAATTAATTCCGTCTGAAAATCTTGAAGACGTTCACATGAACATTGAAGCGAGATTGACGGAGATTGAGCCTTTAGGAGCAAAATTACACACAGCCCGAAGCCGTAATGACCAAGTTGCAACAACAACACGTTTATATTTACGGGAACGATTAAAAGATTTAAGCAAAAATCTCAAAGAATTGTTAAAAGTTTTTACATCGAATGCTGAAAGACATATTAACATAATAATTCCCGGATATACTCACATGCAGCAGGCTCAACCGATTTCAATGGGGCATTATTGGCTGTCATGGTTTGAAGCGTTTTACAGAGACATGAAGCGATTAAATTTTGTTCTTGAGGCGTTAAACGAATGTCCTTTAGGTGCAGGAGCTTTAGCGGGTTCAACATTGCCGATTGACCGTGAAATGACATCGGAGCTTTTAGGTTTCAGAACCCCTACTCGAAACAGTTTAGACACTGTAGCTCAACGTGATTACATGACTGATTATCATTATTTCGCAAGCGTTTTGATGATCCATATTTCTAGGCTTTGCAATGATTTAATAACTTGGAACAGTCAGGAATTCGGATTTATAGTTTTGCCCGATGAATTTTGCACAGGTTCAAGCATGATGCCTCAGAAAAAAAATCCCGATGTTCTCGAATTAGCTCGCGGAAAAACAGGTCAGGTAATCGGAAATTTCATTGATCTTTTAATAACGTTAAAAGGTTTACCGATGACTTACAACAGAGATTTGCAAGAGGATAAAAGGGGTTTATGGGCATCTCTGAATACTGTTGAAAATGTAATCAAAATTATGACGGAGTTATTATCAAGAGTTGAAGTTGATGAAAAAATTTCGTTATCGGGATTAAATAAGGGTTATTCACTTGCTACGGATATTGCTGAGTATCTTGTAATGAAGGGAGTGCCGTTCCGAGAAGCTCACATGAAAGTCGGTAAATTAGTCGGGTGGTGCATTGAAAACAAACTTGAATTTAAGGATTTAACGATTTCTCAATGGCTCGAAAAAATTCCCGAAGCTGATGAAGGAATGTTAAAAATCTTATCGCCCCGTGAAAGTGTAAGACGAAGAAATGTTTACGGCGGTACAGGTTTTGAACAGGTCGAAAAACAAATATATGAAGCAAAATCAAGAATATCATGAAGTTTGTAATATAATACATATTAAGACAATAGAATTTTATTCTGCTAATAGCAGTTATATATAAAAATTTCAAAATGAAAGGAGAATTATTGATTGAAGCGAAAAAAAAATTCGTCTGAACAAAACAAAGACCGTTTGAACTTCATAGCCTTAGGAGGGCTTGGAGAAATCGGAAAAAATATGTATCTTCTTGAATACGGCGATGAAATTATTGTGATTGACAGCGGAATGAAGTTTCCTGACAGCGAATTGCCCGGTATTGATTATATAGTACCTGATATTTCGTATCTTGAAGCCAACAAAGATAAACTACTCGCAATAATTATCACTCACGGCCATGAGGATCATATAGGAGGCTTGCCTTATATATTGCCTCGTCTTGACGTTCCTGTTTACGGTACAAAATTAACGCTGGGATTTATAAAGAACAAATTCATTGATGATGTACCGTTTTATAAACCGAAATATTGCGAGATTGAAGCAGGAGATGTCATTGAAATCGGAGCATTCACGATTAGATTTATCGCAGTAGCTCATTCAATTCCTGAAGGTGTTGCATTATCAATCGAAACTCCGCTGGGAAGAGTTTTTCATACCGGAGATTTCAAACTTGACAGCACACCTGTAGACGGAAGAGTTACGGATTTCGGAGCATTTGCTGAAGAGGGAGATAAGGGAGTTTTATTGCTGTGTTCGGATTCGACTAATGCTGAACGGTCAGGTTTCACACCTTCAGAGCGCGTAATTTCAGGAACGTTGGATCAGCTTTTCAGGACATATAAAAATAAAAGAATAATCGTTTCATCATTTGCCAGCAATATTCACAGGATACAGCAAGTTGCCGATGTTGCTTCAAAATTCAATCGAAGAATCGCGTTTTTAGGCCGAAGCATGATTAAAAACGTGGAACTGTCTCGTGAAATGGGCTGCCTGAAAATCGATTCAAAATTAATTACGTTAATTGATGACATTTCAAAATACTCGGATAACAGCATAGTGATTATTACAACAGGAAGTCAGGGAGAACCTTTTTCAGGGCTTGTAACGATGAGCAAGGGTGAAAATAAATTGGTAACAGTTGGAGACCATGATGTTGTATTTTTGCTTGCTTCTGTAATTCCCGGCAATGAAAAAATGGTGAACAATACAATCAACAGATTATTTGCTCAAGGCTGTGAAGTAGTTTACGAGAAAGAGAGACAGATTCATGTATCCGGCCATGCTTCAGCGGAAGAATTAAAGATCATAATGAACTTAATCAAGCCGCAATATTTTGTTCCTATTCACGGGGAATATAAACATATGGTGAGGCATTCACAGCTTGCTCAAGACGTTGGGATTTCGCCTAAAAATATTTTCCTGATAGGCAACGGAGATATTTTAACGTTCACTCGAAACGCTCCTCCTAAAAAGCAGGGTCGTGTTCAATCAGGAGCAGTTATAATTGACGGTCAGGCAGCAGGAAGCATAAGAAGCGAGGTGTTGAAAGAACGTCGTGATATTGCTGAAGACGGAGTGTTAGTTGTAGCAGCGTCGGTTGATGACAGAGGGAATTTGTTAGCACCTGTTGCGATTGAAACTCAAGGAGTATTTATTTCCGATGATTCAAAGAGCGTTTTCAATGAGCTTTACGCAGCGGCCGAATATGCCATTCAAGAATTATCAGGTAAAAAATTAAACGTTGAAGCATTAAAGAGGACATTAAAAGCAAGAGTTCGGGATATATTACGAAAAAGGAATTCATCATTTGCAGTAGTGTTGCCTGTAATATCAGTGAAGCGTTCGGGATATTATGATGACACTAGTACATATGAAAAAGATTTCTTTTAATTTTCGGGAGTGAAAAAATTTTGTTAAAGACATTTATTTTGGGAATAGTGCAGGGTCTTTGTGAATTTTTGCCTGTGAGCAGCTCGGGACATTTAGCACTGTTCCAACATTTTTTTGGATTTGGCGGAGAAGACGAAAGTTTAATAGTATTTGATTTACTTTTACATCTTGCGACGGTATTAGCATTGATAATTTATTTCAGGCGAGAAATTTTGCAAGTATTACAAGAATGGTTCGGCGGTTGGTTAGGGAAAAGGCGTTCAGGTTGGGCATACGGCTGGGCGATTTTGATAGCGACATTTTTTACGGGCGTTATAGGTTTAACACTCCGAAAAACAGTTGAGCAAATTTCAGAATCACCGTTACTTGTAGGCTGCGGATTGATTTTAACGGCTGTAATTTTAGCGTTTGTTCCAATAATTTCAAAGAGCAACAAAAATACATCGTTATTAAAAATTGCAATTTTTGTAGGAATAGCTCAAGGAATAGCAGTTTTGCCGGGAGTATCACGTTCAGGAATGACAATAGCTGCAAGCTTATTTATGGGAATGGGAGTAAGTGAAGCGTTTAGATTTTCATTTATGATTTCGATACCTGCGATACTCGGAGCTAATTTGCTTGAAGGTCTGAAAATTCTGAAAGCCGGAGGAACATCAGAGATTTTTTTACCTGAAGGATATATATTAGCATGTGTAACAGCATTTGTATTAGGATTAGCATCACTTGGAATAATGCGAAGGTTAGTTGCAAGTGAAAAATGGGGATATTTCAGCATTTATTGTTTAATCATAGGCGTTTGCTCGATATTAATTTCGTTGAATATTTTATGATATTCATGAACACATGCATGGCTTATGCCTTGCTATGTGATAATTTTAATAAGGAGATGAAACTAAATTGAATTTACCAATTTTAGATTTAGCACGCTCATTCAAAGAAATTAAACCCGAAGTCTTTGAAGAGCTTGAAAAAATTTTCGACACACAGAATTTTATACTTGGTTCTTACGTGAAGAACTTTGAAACTCATTGCGAAAAATATTTAGAGCTTCCCGAAAATTCTGCGGTAGGTTGTGCATCAGGCACTGACGCTTTATTGTTGGCTTTGATGGCAAGCGATATTAAAACGGGCGATGAAGTTATTACGACACCGTTTACATTTTTCGCTACATCGGGAACTGTTGCGAGGCTCGGAGGAAAACCTGTTTTCGCTGATGTTGACCCTGTAACTTACAACATAAATTTTGACGAGGCCATTAACAAAATCACAGACAAAACAAAAGTATTTTTGCCTGTTCATTTATTCGGTCAAATGTGCGCACTTGAGGAAATAATTTCAGTGTTTCATGATAAGGGAATCAAAATTATCGAGGACACTGCGCAGGCTTTCGGAGCAATCAGGAAATATGACGGAAAAATTTTAAGAGCAGGAACAGTCGCTGATATAGGTTGCTATTCATTTTTCCCTACAAAAAATCTCGGAGGCTGCGGAGATGGCGGAATGGTTGTTGCAAAAGACAAAAATATTTCAGAACGTTTAAGACGTTTAAGAGTTCACGGTTCAGGGACAACTTATTATCATGATGAAGTCGGAATTAACAGCAGGCTCGATGCTATTCAGGCTGCAATTCTCAACATAAAATTAAAGCACCTCGAAAAATGGAACGAAGAACGCAGAAAGATCGCTGATTATTACAAACTGTTAATCAAAGCGAATGACCTTCAGGAATTTTTAACGGCTCCTGTTGAACTCGAAAATAATTATCACATTTATCATCAGTACGTCATCAAAGTAAAAACAAAACGTGATGAATTAATGAAGTATTTGAACGAAAACGGCTTCGGAGTACGTGTATATTATCCTTTGAGCTTACATCTTCAGCCATGCTTTAAGTATTTAGGTTACAAGAAAGGCGATTTCCCTGTCAGTGAAAAATTAACTGAGGAAGTTTTAGCGTTGCCGATATTCCCCGGACTTGAAGCAAATGAACAGGAAGAATTAATTTCCAACATCAAAAAATTCTTCACGAAATAATAAATTAACGCCTCCCCAAACGTTAATGAGGAGGCAATAATTTCGTTATTTCAATCCGTAGAACGGATAAAGAGAGCTATTAAATCTCATTGTCTGCAAATATATATCCCAATCTGCATCACGGGTTCCGCCGCTTTGGAAATAAAATCTTGCAGTATTTTTCCCGATAACAGGAGAATTTGTAACATCACGGTTTAAGTCATATTCGTTGCTTGCCACAACTTGAATATGACAATACACCGCATTTGTATCTCCTTTTGCCGTTTTTGCCGTGAAACTTGGAGACCATTCCCTATGGCCTAAAAATTTATAGCCTTCATGATGTTTGCCTTCCTCTTTTTTCCCAGCTGCAATGTCCGATGTAACAGCTTTGCTTATTCCGAACGTATTACAGCCTATTTCGCCGCCGTTATAACCAAAAGGTTTGTAATTTATATCATTTGTATCTGAGGCGGTAGATTCCTGAGCTTGAAAGCCCATGAGAATATGATAAAAAGCATAACGATCTCCCAAAGCTTTAAGCTGTGTAGTAAGATTTCTAATTTTTTTCTGTATTGCCTGCATGTTTTTGAGATTGCTTTCCATATAGAAGTTATTGCCGTATGCTTGAACAGTGCTGGTAATGTTGCCGCATTTTCTCGCAAATGAATCTTGAATTGATGAATCAATTTTTGTACTGTCAAGACCTGCAATAACATTGTAATAAGACTGCATAAGCAATAAATCTCTGTTAAAGCACATAATTCTTGACGACTGTTTAGAAGATATTGGAATTAATCCAGTATCTTTGTCTTTGTTCATTTGAGTTAAAACTGATGATAACACACGATAACGTTTCAACATTACATAAACCGGCAAATAATCTTTCGGTGAAGATTTCTTTAAGTTTGCCCTGAAAGCTTCAAGCTGGCTTGTAACATCTCCTATAGCGTCAATATTTTTTTTCTTGATTAACTTTGATGCTTTGCCGTTTGTATCTATTCCGGCAGTCCTTATTTCAATCGTTACAGATGCGTTATTCTTTTTCAAAACATCTTTTGTCTCATTTGCAATATCCGCGCTTAAACTCTTTCCAACCGAGCTGTAATGTACTCCGAGTTTCTTTATTACTTCTTGAAGTTGTTCTGTAGTTTCTGTGGTTATTGAGATGAAAGCGTCATAAGTTCCGCCGTATTTATAACCTGCTACAAAATAATCTCCGTATTCATTACGAAAAGCCTTTGAACCTTTCTTCAAAGTTTTTTTCGCCGAACTTGAAAGCTTATATTTTGAGTTTGCAAGTGAGCGGTATGAAGTTTCGAGTTCTTCATAATGAATTACCAGAGTTGTTGAAGTCAGACCGAACTTGAAAGAGCTGTTTGAAGAATAACTTGCATTAACGCCGAAACCGCCTATTGCGACAGAAGCGTTTGCATTTGTTTTCTCAACTTTTTCGCGATCTTTCTGAGAAGATACAAAATTTGCCGTATAACGTGCTTTAACTTTTTTAGTTTTAGGAATCGGCAGCTTGAAGTTTTCTATAGCATCGTTTTTAGATTTAATACCTGTTACAGCAAAAAAACCTAATCCTTCCTCAAATTCATCTGAGTAAGGTATTCCATACAGCGTTGAAGGAATTGAAGTGCCTTTAGCATTTATTTTGCCTTTGCTCTTGGCCGCGCTTGCAGTTGATGAGGCTGAAAATACGCTTGATGTTTCGGTATCAGTTTCTTCTTCATTTTCAGCTTCTGTATCATCATCATTTTCGGCTTCAACATCAAAAAGCCCGTAATAATTTCTGATATTTGATAACAGTTCAAAATATGCCTCAAACTTATCATAAGCGATTTGTTCAAACTCATCATCATTCATTTCACCGTTTTCATCTACATTCAAAAGGAGCTCAATGAAAAGATTAACCCATGAATTAAGATAAGCTTTTCTAAGTTCAATAATATCGGCTATGCTTATAGTTGAGCTTACATTGCCGTCTTCATCTTGAAATCTGTATTGTTTATAATAACCTGCTTCACCGTCATCATTACGAAGTTCCTCATAAATGAAAAGAGTTTTCATACCATCATCATTGCTTTCGTCATCACTCAAAAGCGGTATTTCTTGCAGGTTTATTTTATAAGAACCTGTTGAAGCAGGAGTGAATGTATAACAGATTATTGAAGGATTTTCGGGAGGATAAACTGAAATCTCAATTACATCAGGATTAAGATCGATTATCATGTCGTCTTCGTCATAATCTTCGTCATAATCTCCTAAGTCAAGAAAATTCAAAGCGTTTCCCTGAGGATTTATTATTTCAATATCAGGAACGGTATTACCTAAAGGATAAGCGAAACTTTTTGAAAATTCAACGGTGTATTCAGTTCCTGCTGTTAAATCTACTATAAAAGAATCAGCACTTTCAGTGTATGGTTTTAATTTGTCAAAGTAGTGTATTGACGGAACGGAAATTTTTTTATCGCTGATTTTTTCATCTTTTTCATAAAAAAACTCTTCAACTTCCTTAAAATCCAAAATATCAGGTACTCCATCACCGTCAGAGTCAAGAACATCTTCATCAAGGACAGAATATTCTACAGTTTCGTTCTGATTACCTCCGGGATTTTCATCGGTTGAGCTTTCCAAAGAACCGTTACTGCCTCCGCAGCCTCCGACACTTGTAACCGCAAAGAGTATCATTAGTAAAAAAACAACACAAATAAAATTGTTACTTTTCAAAAAATAACAACTCCTTTATGAAAAATTTGAAAAATTCTATCATAATGATTATTTTCAGGATATTGAGAGGGATAATTTTTTATCATTTAACTGTCTGTAAATTTTAGCTATTACTACAGCGGATATTATGAATGTTAAACCGTCGCTCGCAGGCATTGACCATAAAACTCCGTCAAGCCCCATAAATATCGGCATTATAATCGTAAGTCCTGCACCGAAAATTATTTCACGTATCATTGATAGCCCTGCCGATGTCCATGCTTTGCCCATTCCTTGAATAAAAATAAACGCAGCTTTGTTAATGCACGCAAAAATTATCAGGCATAAATAAGTTCTGAAACACTTCACCGTAAATTCAGCATAATAAACGCTCTCTCCTGAAGCTCCGAACAATGCCGCGATATTCGCAGGAAAAATTTCAATGATTAAGAACGCAACAACGCCTATTATTGTTTCAGAGATTAATAATTTTGTGAAAAGATTTTTAACCCTTCCGAAATGTCCTGCGCCGATATTAAAGCCTGTTATCGGAGTACAGCTTGCCGATAAACCTACTACAATCGAAATTACAATCTGAAAAAATTTCATAACTATTCCAATTACAGCCATAGGAATTTGAGAAAATTCAGGCTGACCGAAAATCGGATCTAATGCGCCGTATTTTTTTATCATCATGTTCACTGAAGCTACACTGATTACGATCGAAATTTGAGAAAGGAAACTGCACATTCCTAAAGGCAAATAACGTTTCATTAATTTCGGATTGTAATGAAGATTTGAACGTGAAAAATTTACAGCCTTCATTTTTCCTGATATATATCGCAGGGACATGAACGCCGTAAAAATTTGTCCGAGTATCGTAGCTAATGCCGCTCCCATCATTCCCCAATGAAATCCCAAAATAAATAACGGATCTAAAACAATATTTATGCTTGCTCCCATTAAGGTTGAAAACATTACATATTTCGGGCTTCCGTCAGCAGATATTATTGGGTTCATGGCCTGACCAAAAACGTAAAACGGTATTCCGGGAATAATATACGTGAAATATTCGAGGGCAAAATTAAAAGTCTCGTTGTTTATTCGTCCTCCGAAAAATGTTAAAAGCTCCTCTCGGAAAATATAATAAATTATTGCACAAATGATGATGTTCATGTCGAAATATATGCTTTCTTGAAACAATATTCACAAATTTTTGAAAAATCATTTAACACAGACCCTAAGAAAAATCCTAGCCATACACTTTCTCCTTTTCCTTTATTTCCAACAGTGCTAAATCCATCATTCCAATCTCCTGTACCTATTTTTGGAAGACCGTGTTCTCCTAAATTAACAGCCTTTTCAATTGCTCTTATTGAGTGTTCAAAAATTGTTCCACTTACTTCTGATGATTGATGTAAATCATATTTTTCATCTTCGTTTTCTGTTAGATGCTGTCCCATTATATATGGAATCTCTATTTCTAAAATTCCTATATCTCCTGTTGTTTCGATATACTGCTCTACCAAAAATGGAAGCCATAATAAATCATCTGAAAATTTAGTCCTTATTCCTCTTCCTGTTTCTTCATGCCACCAGTGTTCAACATC
>CALBPU010000102.1 GCA_937899395.1 uncultured Fretibacterium sp. | reverse complement strand
GGAGAAAATAAAAATTCCCCCGCTCTGAAATTTTAGAACAGGGGAATTTTTGTTATGTTGAATAGTTAAGTTCTACTGAAGTCCCTTTACAAAAAATCTAATATATACTTGTACCGCTTCGGTAGCGGCATTATTTTATCTCATCTGCTACTTGAATGTCTTCGGTTTGTTCGACGGAAATTTTTGTTAAGTTCACGCCTCGATCTTATTCTCATTGTAGCTGGCCCTGCTGTCTCAGTATTTTCAGGATCGTATTTCGGCATTATTACAACTTTCCTCATCGGAGGTTCTCCAACTGATTCTGTCGTAACATCATCACGGCTCTTTAACGTCGTATGTATTACCCAACGTTCCCAACTTGCCATAGGTTCAAGCCTTACAGGTCTTCCATATTTCACGGCCTGTCGTGCGGTAGCTTCTGCTAACCTCTCAAGGCTCTTTGTCCTGCGTTCTTTATAGCCGCATGAGTCAATCTTAATTCTTGGTTCGGCTTTTGGGTCTCTCAACGCAAGATTTACAAGATACTCCATCGCTTTTAACGCATCTCCGTAGCGTCCTACTACATAATCCGCTGCGTCTTCTCCCTGAATATCCAAAGTATTTTTTTCAGCTTCAGATAAAATTGCTTCGGATTTTATATCCATGAGTTTTAATACGGTGTTCACAAAGTCAATTCCCCTTGCAAATAAATCAGGTTTTGCTTCAGCCGTTACTTCAACCTTTAACTTCTTGCTGCCAAATAAGCCCAAAAATCCTTCACGTTCTTCGCTCAAAACTTTTGCTTTCAATTCGTCAACAGGAATTTTTAACTGTTGTGAAGCATTTATTAATGCCTCCTCAATCGTAGGTGCTTCAACTGTAATTTTTATTTCATCAATCAAAATATTTTCACTCCTTTATTTCGATGCCTTAGGTTTTTCCTGATAAAGTGCCGGTTTTGTACTCATTTCTACAGCAGTCTTTTTTGAAACTCTAAGCTGATGTACGATACCCATTAACGACGATACGCCCCAATATAAAAGCACTCCTCCGGGTAAACTGAAACATATAAACGTCAAAAATAACGGCATAAACCAATTCATCATTGCCATTTGAGGATTTCCTGCCGATGAAATATGCTGTTGATACCATGTTAAAAACGCTATCAAAATCAACAGAATGAAATTAAATATCCACATTCCGATATTCGAGAACAATAAACCTAAATTTGTGAACGATGATAAAAATACCATAACAAGACCTAATTCTTCGGGCGGAACAGGTACTTGCGTCGTAACTCCGTCAACAATAACTTCCTTATATAAATTTAATGCGTCCGCAACCGTCGTTAAAACACTTCCGCCTAAATTTACTCCGAAGAACGTTACGTTGGTAAATGCTTCTGTCTTTGTTAAATCGTATAAAACTCCGTAAAGCAAAATGAAAATCGGAAGCTGAATTAATAACGGTAAACAACCGCTCGCAGGATTGATTTTATGTTCCTTGTATAACGCCATAGTTTCACGGTTCAAAGCGTCTTTATCATCGCCGTATTTATCCTGCAAAACTTTCAACATCGGCTGTAATTTCTGCATCTTCTGCATACTTACCATTTGTCGCTGCGTTAAAGGGTGCATGGCGGCTCTTACGATTAACGTTAAAATGATAATCGCTAAACCCCACGCGAAATTACTTCCAATTCCAATTCCCGTAATAGTGTCATGAATTAGCTGTAACAATGCCAACAGCCATGATTTTGCCTGTACCCACATAATTAATTTTTCACCTCTTAAAATTTTTAGGCGGAGGATCATAACCTCCGTCGCTCCACAAAACACAGCATCTCGAAATCCTTTTTAACGTCAGCCATGAACCTCTCAAAAATCCCCAATCCTTATAAACCTGAATAGCATATTCCGAACATGTCGGAGAGAATATACAGTTTTTTCCGAGATAAGGAGAGATTGCAAGCTGGTAAAAACGAATCAAAATTACTGCGGTACGTGAGAGCATAACAATTTTTTTCGCCTGAGTAAATTCTCAAGCTCCCTTTTGATGTCCTGAGTTTTTGCCTGAAGTCCTCTTTCTTTGAGGCTGAGAATGATTTTGATATTCGGTTTTACTGAAGTTGATAACTGTCTGAATGCCTCGCGCAAAATTCTTTTCCCTCTGTTTCGTACATGAGATTTTCCGAGACGTTTGCTGACAGTACAGCCGAAATTAATGCCCTCAATTTTCGTATCCCTCAAATACAATATCCGCACCAGTTCCCCGTTAATCCGAACACCGGTGCGGAATATTAAATCAAATTCCCAGCTTTTTTTGATATTCTCAAAATCAGACACGTGTCAAAAATTTGCGTCCCTTGCGTCGTCTGTTGCGTAAAACCTTGCGGCCTGACGGTGAAGCTGAACGTGCCAAAAATCCAATCTTGCGCTTTCTGGGTATTACATGGGGCTGAAAAGTTCCCTTTCTCAATTTGAAGATACTCCTCTCTTAAAACAAAAAAATTAAAAATATGTCAGGAATTATAACACAGAAATTTTTTAGGTGTAGAATATTTTTATAAAGGAGGAGGAAAATTTTTTATGCAGCAATTTGTGATTGTTACCGGAATGAGCGGTGCTGGAAAAACTATGACGTTAAAAGTCTTAGAGGATTTCGGATTTATTACAATGGATAACATGCCGCCCGAATTATTGCCTCAAATGTTCAAATTAATTTCAGAACGCCCTGAAGCCTCAAAAAGTCGCGGGGTCGTAGCTACTGTTGACGTTAGAAATGTCAGCAAAAATTTTGTTAAAGTCATTGATGATATTTCAACAGCTTGGGGAGGAATTGTTAAAGTAATATTTTTAACGGCATCAGATGAGGAACTGTTAAGACGCTACGAACGAACACGCCGTGTTCACCCTCTTAACAAAGGACGTTCGACAGGTGCAGGCATAAGAACCGAAAGAGAACTTTTAGCTCCTGTGTTAGACAGAGCAGATATAGTTATAGATACTTCTATGATGGATTTACATCAGCATAGAGAGAGATTGTTAAAAGAATTTCAAATGGGAAATGAAGCAGGCGTTTCGATTTTAATAAGCTCGTTCGGTTATAAGTACGGCGTTCCTCAAGACAGCAGTTTTGTAATGGACGTTCGCTGCCTTCCTAATCCGTATTATGTCGATGAATTGAAAAATTTAACAGGTGAAGATAAACCCGTTCAAGAATTTTTGCTGAAATTCCCTGAGACAAAAAAATTTATGGAACTCTCAAAGAATTTTCTTGATTTCGCAATACCCGAATTTTTGAACAATGTAAGAGGTCAGTTACATATAGCTGTGGGCTGCACGGGAGGCCGTCATCGTTCAGTAGCTGTTGCGGAATGGTTATACGAAAATTACTCAAAGATTTATAATGGCGTTTGTGTAATTCATCGTGATAAAGGGCACGGTCATCAATAATGGAATTTTTTTTGGGAGTATTCACAACTCTGGCGATATTATTTTTATTCGGCAAATTAAAATTTAATTCTAAATCTCCCGTTATTGAACGTGCAATTAACAGAAGACTTTCAAACGGTTCTTATATAGTAGCTGTAGGAGGTGGAACAGGGCTTTCAACTTTATTACGAGGAATTAAAGCCTTCACACGAAATATAACGGCTGTTGTAGCAGTTACTGATGAAGGAGGAAGCTCAGGAAGAATCAGAAATGAATGGGGAATGTTACCTCCCGGAGATGTCAGAAACTGTATAGCAGCTTTAGCCGAAAATGACAGTGAGCTGAAAAAAATTTTGGACTTCAGATTCGATAGAGGTGAATTATCGGGTCATAGTTTGGGAAATTTATTATTGTTAGCTGTAACAGAAATGAGCGGAGATTTCAGTAAAGCGGTCGAACGAATGAACCACTTGTTATCAATTCGAGGTCGTGTTTTGCCCGTAACTACAGAAGGAATTACTTTAATGGGAAGAACGAAAAACGGAAAAACTGTTAAAGGCGAGTTAGATATTTCAGCTCACGGCCATGAATTGCAGGAGATATGGTTAGAGCCTTTGAACGCACGTCCTTTACCCGATGTCTTAAACGCTGTCGATGAAGCTGACGTTATATTGTTAGGGCCGGGAAGTTTATTCACGAGCGTTATTCCGAATTTATTGCTGCCTGATTTCGCAGATAAGTTAAGAGAAGCTGAAGTGCCTAAAATTTATATCTGTAACTTAATGACCCAACCTGAAGAAACTCAAAACATGAACATCGTTAATCATATTGAATGGGTCAGTGCCGCATTAAGCTGTTCACCCGATTTCGTAATAGTCAACAGCGCAAGAATACCCGACGATATTGTTGACGCTTATAAAAGTGAAGGCTCATATCCTTTGTATCTTGATTATCATCAAAGAGACGTTATAAAGGAAATGGGAATAATTTGCGTCGAAGCTCCTATAATGTCCGTATATGAAAGCCAAAAAGAAGGCCGCGTTATTAGGCACGACCCTCAAAAATTGGCTTCTGCGGTGTTTAGATTAATAAGAAAGATTGAGGATTGATTGAAAGCTATTTCAGTTTCAACTGCATAATCTGATTTTCAATGGTTTGCAATTCGGTTCTCAGTTCGGCCTTAACTTGTTCGTCGCTTTCCGTGTTCAATTTTTGACGAAGTTGAGCTTGTTGTTGTTCGAGTTCTTCAAGTTCCGAATCGTCATCATCATCAGTGCTTTCACTTGATGAACTTACTGGAGCACCGCCTCCGACTCCTGCACCTGCTCCGGCCTCTGACAATTTCCCTTCGTTAGCTTTGATTGTCATAGTTGAAGAATTTTCGCTGTTTTTAAGTTTTCCGTTTTCATCATAATCCATAGGGTAGGACTTAATAGACACATACGCAATGCCGGCAATTACTGCTGCAATCCCGAAAGCCATGAACGTATTTTCGCGCTCCGGGCGGGACATCATCACAGACACCGCATAAAGCACTATCATGCCTGCAAACATACCTGCAATGACATCTTGAGGAGTGTGAACACCCACGTAATTCCTAGACAGCATGACCATTAATATCATCAGTACGCATAAGCACGAGAACCACATAGCCGTTACAGAAAACTTATAAAAAGTTATAAATTAACTTTTATGTTCCCTTCCTT
>CALBPU010000101.1 GCA_937899395.1 uncultured Fretibacterium sp. | reverse complement strand
CATTTGATCCGGTTAGATTTTTTCCGGCTATGAAGGGAATAGGTAGTAGTTTATAAAGGAGTTGAAAGTTTTTATTATTATAAAATGGAAAAGTTTGACACATTAATTATCGGCGGCGGTGCAGCAGGATTAATGGCGGCTATCAGGGCGGCTTCACTCGGTCAAAACGTCGCAATCGCCGAAAAAAATCGTTCAGTCGGTGAAAAATTATTATTATCCGGAAGAGGACGTTGTAATTTCACAAATGCTGAACCGGACATCAACACTTTCATTTCAAAATATGGAGACAACGGAAAATTTTTATATTCGGCCTTCAGTAAATTTTCTCCTGCTGATACTGTGAAATTTTTTCGCTGGATTGGTGTTGAAGGAGTTGAAGAACGAGGCAAAAGAATTTTTCCGATTTCAGGAGGTTCTAAGAGAGTTTTAGACGCTTTCATAATGCAGTGCAAAAAATTTAACGTCAAAATCATGCGCTCAACTCCCGTTAAAGCATTCAAAGTCAAAAATTCTCACATTGATTACATAATAACCGAGAATGATGAATTTCAAGCTGACAAATATATTTTAGCGACAGGCGGAAAATCTTATCCTAAAACAGGCTCGACAGGAGACGGCTATAAATTTGCTCAACAGGCAGGACACACAATCACGAAATTATTTCCTGCTTTAGTCCCTGTAAAAACACAAGAAACTTGGGTCAAACTTGCTGAAGGCTGCAATCTCAGAAACGTCAGGCTTAACGTAATTCTTGACGGGAAAAAGATTGATGAAAGATTTGGCGAAATGGAATTTACTAATTTCGGTTTAAGCGGCCCTATAGTTATGGATTTAAGCTCACATATTCCTGATTGGACTGAACAAAACGGAGAGTTACAATTTTCGCTGGACTTGAAACCGACTTTATCTCATGAAATTTTAACCGAAAGAATTAAACGCGACATTCAAAAATTTCAAGGCCATAAAAGATTTTTCGGATTAACACGTTCATTAGTTCCTGCGAAAATGGTGAAATTAATTTTGGAACTTTCCGACATTCCTTTTGATAAACCAGTCGAATATATTGCTGATGAAGAAATTGATGATCTTGTAAATTTGTTAAAAGACATTCGCATGAACATTAACGGCCTCTGGAGCTTTAATAATGCTGTCGTAACTCGAGGCGGTGTAAACTTAAAAGAGATTGATCCTTCAACAATGAAATCAAAATTGTGCGATAATTTATATTTAGCAGGCGAAATTTTAGACCTTAACGGGCCTTCGGGAGGTTTTAACCTTCAAGTCTGCTGGAGTACAGGTTATATAGCAGGGAGTGTAAATGAATAAATAAATGTTATTAGTAGTTGATACAGGAAATACGACAACTGTTGCAGGAATTTTTGACGGTGATAATTTGATTGCTCATTGGAGATTATCATCAATTCTTCATACGGCTGACGAACTCGGAATATATTTGTTAAATCTTTTACGAACAAAAAATATCGATCCTTCAAATATAAAAGCTGCTGCGTTTGCAAGCGTAGTTCCTTCTCTTGACTTCTCAATGACTGAAGCGATAAAAAATTATTTCGGAGTTGTTCCGTTACAGGTTAATGCGTTGAGTGATACGGGAATGGAAGTTCGCTGTAAAAATCCTCGTGAGGTCGGAGCAGACAGAATCGTTAATGCCGTTGCAGGCCGTGAAAAATACGGTAAGCCTTTAATCGTTGCTGATTATGGGACTGCTATAACTTTTGATGTTGTTTCAAATGACGGAGCATATTTAGGAGGAGCTATTGCGCCCGGTCTTAATTCGGGAATTTCTGCTTTGTTCTCAAAGGCTGCAAAACTTCCTCAAGTTGCTTTGTCGATTCCCGAAAGCGTAATCGGACGTAACACTGAAGAAGCAATACAATCTGGAATTTTATTCGGCAATGCAGGATTAACAGACAGGATCGTCGAGATGATTAAAAACGAACCTGGCCTCGAAAATTCAAAGGTCATAGCAACTGGAGGACATGCCGGATTAATTGCTAAAGTTTCAAAGAGTATTGATTACGTTGATAAATGGCTGACGTTAGAAGGGCTTAAAATAATTGCTAATCGGAGGGCTTGAACTCAAAAATAATTTATGCCTTGCTCCTTTAGCAGGTGTAACAACTTTAACGGTACGAGAATTTTTTTCGGAACTCGGAGCTGCTTTAACCCACACCGAAATGATAAGCTGTGCAGGTTTAATTCGTGATAATCAAAAAACTTTTGACATGTTGAAAATTTCATCGACTGAAGCTCCTTTGGTAGTTCAGTTATTTGCGCCTGATGAAAAAATTTTGGTGTCAGGAGCTGAACAGGCGTTAAGAATAAAGATTTGCGAAAAATTTCCGGCTTTCGGAATTAATATGGCTTGTCCAATGCCTAAAATCACGAAAAATAATTGCGGTTCGGCATTGCTCAAAAAACCTGATACAGCTTTCAAAATGGTTAAGGGTTTGAAAAATTTTAATTTGCCCGTCTGGGTTAAAATCCGTAAACTTGAAAACGATAACGACACTTTGAAATTTGTTGAAATGTTGTTAAATGCAGGAGCCGATAATGTCTGTATACATGGCCGAACTGCTTCACAACGTTACGAAGGATTTGCGGATAAAAACATATTGAAACTTTCGGCAAAAAATTTCCCGAATTACATAAGTGCAAGCGGAGATGTTAAAACAGTAAACGATATTCAGGAATATTTATCAATGGGTTGTGTTGCTGTAATGCTTGCCAGAGGAGCTATAGCTAATCCGTTTTTGTTCGAGGAATTTAACGGGACGTTCAAAACTTACGATAAAAAAATTGAAGCACTAATAAACTTCGCCAAAAGAGCCGAAAAAGTTTCAGGTGAGCATAAAGCACTGGTTTTAATGAAGCGTTTTGTGCCGAGCATGTTAAGAGATACTGAAGGGAGTGCGGAAAAAAGAAATCTTGCATGTATGGCAGTAAAGTTGGAAGAGATTATAAAAATATTGAAAGAAGATTGATAAAAATGTATGAATTTGAACCGAAAAATATTTGTGCAAAGAAAATCACATTTGAAATTTCAGATGATAAAAAGCTTCATAATGTTAATTTCGTCGGAGGTTGTCCCGGTAATCTCGGAGCAATCGTAAAACTTCTTGAAGGTGCTGATGCTGGTAACACCGTAAAACTTTTGCGCGGAAATCTTTGCGGCTCTAAAAGCACTTCATGCGCTGATCAACTCGCAATAGCCATCGAAAAGGCTTTAGCGTCATGAAAGTAGATAACAGGTTCGGAAGCATTTGGGACGAACTCCCTTACAAATCAGAGAAAAAAATTCCACAAACAAAAGAAGAAGCACTGGATTTATACGAGGCAACTCAATCCAGTGTCAATAAATCTACAATGAAAATATGGGACAGCCATAATGACATGGTTAAAAAATCCGCCGAATTGCGAAAAATAAGTGAACGAAAAAAGGCAATCGAAAATCAACATCAAAAACACTTACAAGAGAATAGAGAGCGTATAATAGAAGATATTCAAAGGAATGAAGAGAGACGAAAAATGTTTCTCGAAAAACAAAATTAATTACATTTACTGGGGGGTAAATTAATTATGTCATATTTAGGTGAAGAAATCGGAAAATTAGGTTTCGGGTTAATGCGTCTGCCTCATATTGATGAAAAAACAATAGATATTGAGCAGACAAAATTAATGGTTGATGAATTTTTAGCGGCAGGATTTACATATTTTGATACTGCTTGGGCATATCCCGGAAGTGAAGAGGCAATCAAAAAAGCTCTTGTTGAACGTTATCCGAGAGAAAAATTTCAGCTTGCAACTAAAAACGCCGCTTGGATAAACTGTAAAACAAAAG
Source organism: uncultured Fretibacterium sp. (assembly GCA_937899395.1). Taxonomy (GTDB): domain Bacteria; phylum Synergistota; class Synergistia; order Synergistales; family Aminobacteriaceae; genus JAFUXM01. The sequence continues at coordinate 7,803 of CALBPU010000101.1, read as the reverse complement.
AAGATGCCCTTGAACAATATAGAACTTCGTTACGTCAAAGTGGAGCGGGATATTTTGATTTTTATCTGCTTCATAATCTTGGAGACGGTCGCACAAAAGTTTTTGAGGAATTTGATTTATGGAATTATTTTTCAGGTGAAAAGGAAAAGGGAAATATTAAACATTTAGGATTTTCGTTTCATTCTACACCTGAACAGCTCGAAGAAATTTTGACAAAACACCCTGAGGCGGAATTTGTACAGCTTCAAATTAATTACGGAGATTGGGAGAACCCTGCTATTCAATCACGAGCCTGTTACGAAGTCGCTAGAAAACATAACAAGCCCGTAATAATTATGGAACCTGTTAAAGGAGGAAATCTCGCAACACCTCCTGATAGTGTCGCAAAAATTTTGAAAGATGCTGATCCGAATGTTTCATGTGCTTCATGGGCTATACGTTTTGCGGCTGATCTTGAAGGAGTTATAACAGTTTTGTCGGGAATGTCGAACATAGAACAAATGCGCGATAATCTTTCATTCATGAAAGGCTTCAAACATTTAACGCCCGAACAGAAAAAAGTTATCGAAGCAGCAAGAATTGAACTCTCAAAAATTCCTGTAATACCTTGTACAACATGTAATTATTGCGCGAAAGTCTGCCCTATGGACATAGGAATTTCAGGTTCGTTCACATCAATGAACATGTACACGCTTTACAAAAATTATGACAGTGCGAAACATCAGTTAAATTGGAATGTAGTTGGACAAGGCCATAAGAAAGCCGAAGAATGTATCAAGTGCGGAGCTTGTGAAGCTGCATGTCCTCAACATATAAAAATTCGTGATGAACTCGTAAGAGTTGCAGAGACTTTCAAAGATTAAGAAGAGATTAATATTTGAAATTTTATAGTGAAAGCACTTGAAAAATTCAAACTCTTCCACTGTTTCACGGTTCCTCTTACCTTATCAGGGACGGCTAGTTTTCTTGTCGCCCCTAAGTTAGGGGAGATGTCAAATTTTTTTTCGATTTGACAGAGGGGTCTGTTACTTTTTAAGTATTCTTACTATAACTATAACAATCCAACCAACAATCCAACGATAAACGTACTCGGACCCATAGTCAAAAATATCTGCGGAATTGTTACTCCCCACGAAATTAAAACTCCTGCTCCAAGTGCCGCTAATGCCATGAAAATCGAATCCGTTATGTTTGAACACGCTATTACTCCCGAAACTTTTTCTTCAGGGGCTTTACTCTGCATCACTGCGTAAAGAGGAACTATATATAACCCTCCGCAAAACGCTATCACAAACAAACAAAACGTTATCATGAAATTTTCAGGCCGTGAAAAAAATTCAAACATTCCGATTTCAGGTGTTCCTGCCGGAACGGGCGGTCGATTGCTCACATACCATAACAACACGCTTGCTATTGCTATTCCGTAAGCCGCCGAAGGAACATATTTCGTCGTAACTTTGCCCTTCAAAATCGCATTACATGCCATCGATCCTAATCCTATTCCACACGAAAATATCGCCAAAAAACTCGTCGCTACACTTTCATCTGTTCCCAAAATTAATTTTGAATATGTCGGGAATTGCGCTAAGAACGTCGCTCCTACTAACCAAAACCACGAAATCGCTAACATTGAACCGAAAACTTTTTTCATCGGCACTATGTCTCTAAACATTTCTATTGTTCGGCTGATGATGTTGAATGAAACTTTGAGTTCTGAATTTATCGGTTTTGTCTGAGGAATAAACATGCTGCTTAACCAACCTGCTAATGCTATCGTTACTGCAAGTCCTCCTACCCAAAAAATTCCGTTCTCCTTCAAAATCATTAATCCTCCTGCAATAGTCCCCGTTAAAATTGCTAAGTATGTTCCCATTTGAATTAATCCGTTACCCGCAATTAATTCGTCCTCATGAAGATGTTGTGGAAGTATGCTGTATTTCGCAGGACTGAAGAACGCCGATTGTGAACCCATTAAAAATAATACAGCCATTAAGAGCCAGACATTATGAATATAAAATCCTAATGCTGCTCCTGCCATAATTATTATTTCAGCAAATTTAACCCACCTCATTAAATCCGAACGGTCATATTTATCGGCTAAATCACTTGCTGTCGGTGCAAAAATGAAAAACGGAAATATAAATACTCCCGCTGCTGCATTAACTAAAATTCTTGAATCAATTCCTGCTGCGTCTCCAAGTCTGTATGTTATGAGCATCATTAAAGCACTCTTGAAAAAATTATCGTTGAATGCTCCTAAGTACTGCGTTAAAAACATCGGCAAAAATCTTCTCGTTAATAACAATGAAAATTGACTTTTTCCTGCCATCTTAAATTAACTCTCTCTTCCATTTTGTGCCCTGCGGAGTGTCCTCTAAAATAATTCCGCGAGCTTTTAACATGTTGCGAATTTCATCAGAACGTGCGAAATTTTTTTCTTTACGTGCCTGAGTTCGTTCGGCAATTAAATTTTCGATTTCTTCAGTTTCATCGTCGTGTTCTGTTTCAGCGTCATCTGAACCGATAATCCCTAAAATTTTGTCATATTCATCTAAAGTATTTTTTGAGGCAATGAAAAATTCTTCGGGCAAAAATTCATGTTCTTTCAAACTTGTATTAATGAGATATACGACATCAAATAAAATTCCGATAGCTGCTGCGGTGTTAAAGTCATCGTTCATAGCCTCTGAAAATTTTTCATCGAGTTCTTTTAATTCGTCATTGAATTTATTAATGTCAAAATCAGAATCATTATTTTTTCGTTTACGTGAAGCAAAATCTAAATCACTTTTGCAATTTCTGAGACGTGCTACACCTGCTGCTGCCTGTTCAAGTCCTTCAGTCGTGAAATTAATCGGGCTTCTGTAATGTGCGCTCAACATGAAAAATCTCAATGCCAACGGAGGATATTTTTCAATAGCTGCTCTTGCTGTCAAAAAGTTTCCTAAAGACTTTGACATTTTCTCACTGTCGATTAACAAAAATCCGTTATGTAACCAATAATTAACGAAAGGTTTTCCAGAATTTGAAGCGGCTTCACTTTGAGCGGCTTCGTTTTCATGATGAGGGAACATTAAATCAACTCCGCCCGAATGAATGTCAATGTTATCGCCCAAATATTTCGATGACATCGCAGAGCATTCAATGTGCCAGCCGGGTCTTCCTTTACCCCAAGGACTGTCCCATGAAGGCTCGCCCGGTTTTTCGGCTTTCCATAACGCAAAATCCAAAGGGTCTTTCTTTTTTTCACCGGGAGAAATTCTTGCACCTGCTTCTAAATCTTCGAGATTTTGTTTGCAGAGTGAACCGTATTTCGGCCAGCTTTGAATATCAAAATATACATCGCCTTCAGAAATATAAGCATGTCCGTTTGAAATTATTTTTTCGATAGTGTTAATTATTTCAGGAATATGCTCAGTGGCACGTGGAGCAACGTCAGGCCGTTTTATTCCTAAAGCGTCCGCATCTTTGTTATATTCAGCGATAAATTTTTCTGCCAGTTCTTTTACGGTTATATTTTCCTTATGGGCACGGTGAATCATTTTGTCGTCAATATCCGTGAAATTTTGTACAAACGTAACTTTATAACCTTCATGTTCAAGCCAACGCCTTAAAACATCAAACACTATAAAAGGTCTTGCATTCCCGACATGAAAATAATCGTAAACTGTCGGGCCGCATGAATAAAATCTCACTTGTCCTTCTTTAATCGGCTTAAAGGGTTCTTTTTTTCCTGAGAGGTCGTTAAATAATACGAGACTCAAAATTTTTCATTTCCTTTCAAACTTTTTCGAGTATTTTATCAAATGTAACTGTTATAATTTCGTTAAACAAAAAATATTCCAAAAGGAGAATTTTTACAATGTCGAAAAAATTTCGTTTTTTAGGATTTTTAATTTTAATTTTCAGTGTTGTTTTTACGGGTGCCGCAAGCGCTAATTCTATTGCATACCGCACACATGTTACTCAATACGCTTGGCAAGGTTGGGTTACTAACGGAAGGGTTTCTGGAACAACCGGTAAAGGTCTTCAAATGGAAGCTATTCAAATTGATGTGCCTCAAAATGGTATTACATATCGTGTCCACGTTGCCGGCAGAGGTTGGCAAAATTGGGTACATGCTGCTGAAATAGCAGGAACAACAGGTCAGGGTCGTCAAATGGAAGCTATTCAAATTCGTTTAACGGATAAAATGGCATCAAATTATTACATTGAATACCGTGTACATGTAGCAGGTTACGGCTGGCTCGGATGGGTCAGCGACGGAGAAGTTGCAGGAACAACAGGCAAGGGGTTGAGAATGGAAGCTATTCAAATAAGGCTTGTCGAAAAACACCGAAGAAAAAGCAGCGGACAAAGAGGATATTTCTAGGAAAGACACAAAGAGCTACTGAAGACATTCGGCAGCTCTTTTGTTAAAAGTTCTGATTAGATTTTTACTCCTGCTCTCTCAAAAATTTTCAAAACATCTTTCAACGATCTGTAACCGACTTCCTGAGCAATTTCTTCTCCCGAAGCATCTTTGAAAATTAACGTCGGAACATAACGGACATTATATTTTTTCGCGATGTCAGGATTTTTTTCGAGGTAAATATGGGACGTTGAAATTTTGCCCTTATATTTTGCCTCAATTTCCTTGAATACCTTTGACATTTGAACGCATGCGGGACATGATTCGGTTGAGAGCATCGTAACCGAAGGAACAGCCGCGCAAGCCGCCGAACCTAAAATCATAACCAATAAAAACGCCGCTAAAATCTTTACACTATATTTCATTTCGAACACTCCTCTTTTGATTTTGATGATTAATTTTAACTTTTTTCCCGGTAAAAAAACAACGCATTAATTGCTGAAGATTTTTTCTTGCTTCATGAAAAATTTCATATATAATTTTTTTACCAAAGATTTATGTTTATATTAAGGAGGCTAGAAATTTTGAAGTTAATATTTCTTGACATTGACGGCACTTTAACAATTCCCGGCGAAAACACTCCTCCAAAAAGCGCAGTCGATGCTATCAGCAAGGCTCGTGAAAAAGGCCACAAAGTTTTTTTATGCACAGGTCGAAATCCTGACATGCTCAGACCGTTATTAAAGTATCAATTTGACGGTTTTATTTCATGCGCAGGAGGTTATGTCGCAGTCGGTGAAAATTATGATGAGATACTTTACGATCACCCTATGACTGACGAACAAAGAGACATTGCCTTGAAAGCATTACATGACAACGGGGTATTCTGTACGATTGAGGCAGAAGGCGGTTCATGGGGCGATGAAAATCTCAGCGACTTCATTAACTCTCAAGGCGAGGGAAACAGCGAGATTGAACGCTGGCGTAAAGCATTATCCGAAAATCTCGGAATAAAACCAATGCGCGAATATGACGGCTCACCTGTTTACAAAGTCGTTATAATGTGTCAGAAGATGTCCCAGCTTGACGAAGCAAAAAAATTATTAGGCGGCGAATTTAATTTCGTGTTGCAGGAAGTTAAAGCCTATAACTGCATAAACGGCGAAATAATTAACAAGGAATTTGATAAGGGTAAAGGCGTTAAAATAATATGCAAAAGATTTAACGTTCCTGTCGAAGAAACTGTCGGTTTCGGGGACAGCATGAACGATTTAGAAATGATACAGACCGTCGGTAAAAGCGTCTGTATGGCAAACGGTTCGGAAGCTCTTCAAAAAATTGCCGATATTGTGTGTCCTGCGGTAAAAGATGACGGACTTGCGAAAGCGTTTGAGGATTTAGGTTTAATTTAATTTTTACAGGAGGTTTTTTTATTATGGCATTAGATTACAGAAAATGTGCCGAAGAGATAGTATCGCATATCGGCGGCCGTGAAAATATTGTTCAGGCAGCTCACTGCGCTACACGTTTAAGACTTGTCATTAAAGACAACGGAAAAGTTGACAAGAAAGCTCTTGAGAATGTCGAAGGCGTTAAAGGAATGTTCGAGAACAACGGGCAGCTTCAGTTAATAATCGGAACAGGAACAGTCAATAAAGTTTACGCTGAATTTTTGAGCGTTACCGGAATGACCGAAGCAACAAAAGACGATGTTAAAGCAGCAGCAGCAGCAGGACAGCCAATTTGGAAGAGAATGTTAAAAGCTGTCGGAGATGTTTTCGTGCCTATTCTTCCTGCAATCGTAGCTTCAGGTTTAATGATGGGATTTGTTGAAGCAATGGGTAAAGTTTATCCTGAGTTCGCAAATACATCATGGTACGATTTCCTTGATATGGTAGCTAACACGGCGTTTGCATATTTACCTGTTATAGTTGCAATTTCAGCGGCAAGAGTTTTCGGCGGAAATACATTCTTAGGAGCCGTTATCGGTCTTGCTATGATTCATGCCAACTTAGTAAACGCTTGGGTAGTCGGTACTTTATCTGAAATACCCGCATGGAATTTTAATATTTTCAATTTCATAGTAAATGTTCAAAAGGTAGGTTATCAAGGACACGTTATCCCTGTAATTATTGCAGTATGGTTAATGTGTACTATTGAAAAATGGCTTCACAAGCATGTAGCTGAAATGATTGACCTTTTCGTAGTACCTTTCACAACAGTTCTTGTTACGACATTCTTAACGTTCACGATCATTGGCCCGATTTTCTCACAGCTTGAATCATGGGTGCTTGCAGGTGCTCAGATACTCGTTAAAAATCCTATCGGTTCGGGAGTTATGGGAGCGATTTATCCTTGGACAGTTGTTATGGGACTTCACCACATGTACAACGTTATTGAAGCAGGAATGCTTTCAGTTGAGGGCGGTTTGAATACATGGATGCCCATAGCTTCAGCAGCAAACTTTGCACAGTTCGGAGCATGTCTCGCAGTAGGTTTCAAAGCAAGAGCACAAAGAACAAAGGTTGTAGCAATTCCTTCATCATTATCAGCGGCACTCGGAATTACGGAGCCTGCAATTTTCGGTATTAACCTTCGTTTCTTCAAGCCCATTATTGCAGGAATGATCGGCGGAACATTAGGAGCAATTTACGGAGCATTCTCAGGGATCGGAGCAGCGGCTTACGGTGTAACTGGTATTCCGGGTTACTTAACAATTCAACAGCCTGTTCAATATAGTATTTTATTAGCGATTTCAGGCGGTGTAGCGTTTGTTCTTTCATGGATTATGTGGAAGGAAGACGAAGAAGACGCAGCTCCCGCAAAAGTTGAAGCAAAGGTCGAAGATATGCCTGAAAAAACAATGGAATTTGGAACAGTAATTTCATCATCAGCAGGCGAGATTGCACAATGCACAGCAGGAAAAATTATTCCTTACACCGAAATTCCCGATCCTACATTTGCAGCAGGAACACTTGGTCAAGGTGTAGGCATTCAACCTGAAGACGAATTTGTTTACGCACCTATTGACGGCGAAATTTCATCAGTAGCAGAGAGTAAACACGCAATCGGTATCAGCGGCGAAAATGATATGGAAATATTAATTCACGTCGGAGTTGATACGGTTGAAATGAAGGGCGACGGCTTTGAAGATTTTGTCAAAGAGGGCGACAAAGTTAAAAAGGGTCAGAAGCTCATGAAGTTTGACCGCGCGAAAATTAAAGCAGCAGGACATCCTGACACAGTAGTACTTCTTCTCACGAACAGCGATGATTACACTGACGTAAAATTCGGTGAAAACATTTAAGATTTAATTTTTAGGACACACAAAAAATTAATTCCCCTAAGTCATAAAAGGCTTGGGGGGAATTTTTTATATCAGCCCCCTCTGTCAGTGTCACTGACATCTCCCCTAACTTAGGGGAGACAAGCCGTCCCTGATAAAGGGTTTG
>CALBPU010000100.1 GCA_937899395.1 uncultured Fretibacterium sp. | reverse complement strand
CTTCAAAAGTGGACAATGAAATTTATGTTTTTTCAAGTGTCTTGACTATATTTTTGGACGGGAACCCTAAAGCATACAATATTGATAAACTGCTTGAATTTCTGTCAAATCAAAAATCTGTTTACATGATATATTTGCTTGGAATAGACGAACACAAAAATATAACAGCTCGACTTGTTTCAGAATTGGACAATAGGCTTATAGACGCAACTAATATCCAACAGCATTGGGCCGGACGAAACTCTAGAGGAGTTGCTCAATTCAATGGCAAAGCACTTGTATCAATACTTTCTCAAGCAAATGGCTCTAAAATAAATCGTAATGAAGCACAAGTTTTCTTACAACAGTTAATAGATAGATAAAAGCCGCCACTTTGGCAAATGGCGGTAGTTTATTCTGCATCAACAAAAATATGATAAATAGATCTTACTGCCCGTTCAAAATCTTCGTTAGGAACTCCTACGATAACGTTTAATTCCGAAGCTCCTTGATCTATCATGCGAACATTTATTCTTGCGTCTGCTAATGCTCTGAAAATTTTTGCTGCTGTACCTGTCTGTGATTTCATTCCCCGACCTACAACAGCTATTAATGAAATCCCTGATTCAACTTCAAGCGATTCAGGTTCAACAATTTTTGTGATACGACTTAAAACTTCTTGCTCATGTTCAATAAATTTTGATTCCTGAACTATAACCGTCATCGTGTCAATTCCTGAAGGCAAATGTTCAAGAGGAATATTATTTTCCTCGAAACATTGAGCTACTTTCCTGTAAAAATCCGATTGAGAGTGCATTAAGTCCTTCGCAATTACGATTGAACAGAAATTTTTACGTCCTGCAATTCCCGTTATTGTATATTTTGAACGTCTCGCAGTATTCTCTACAATCCACGTACCTGTATCTTCAGGGCTGTTTGTGTTGCGGATATTAATCGGTATTCCGGCCTTTTTAACAGGGAAAATTGCGTCCTCGTGCATTACACTGGCTCCCATGTAAGCAAGCTCACGAAGTTCACGATATGTTATATTTTTCATTACGGCAGGATTTGAAACGATATGAGGATCAGCCATTAATAATCCTGAAACGTCTGTCCAGTTTTCATATACTCCGGCACGACAAGCCCTCGCTACAATCGACCCCGTAATATCCGAACCGCCTCGTGAAAATGTTTTTACTTTTCCATCATAACCAGTTCCGTAAAATCCAGGTATAACAGCATTGTTTAATTCTTCAAGTTTAGGTGAAAGAATTGAGTATGTTTTATCAGAATCAAAATTTCCTGCTTCATCAAAAAATATCACTTCTTTTGCGTCAATAAATTCATAACCGAGATAATTTGCCATGATTAAACCGTTAAGATATTCGCCACGTGAAGCCGTATAATCTTTTTCAGGCTCATGAAGCAGTTTATTCTCAATTTCATCAAAACAATCCGATAATGACAAATTCAAATTTAATCCTTGAATAATCTCGTTATATCTGTCTTTCACAGCTAAAAACGGCTCGTAAAAATTTTTTCCTGCCTCAGCAAGCTCGTAACATTCATATAACAAATCCGTAACTTTTATGTCATGGTCATGACGTTTTCCGGGTGCTGAAGGAACTACAAACACCCTTGAATTATCAGAGCGGATTATTTCACCGACCTTTGCAAATTGTTTTGCATCAGCCAGTGATGAACCGCCAAATTTTACAACCTTCTTCATTTACGAAAGCACCCTGAATTTATAACCTGAATTATTTTCGGGCATTTTGTTTATTGCAGCTTCAGGAAGGTCAGCAAAATTATTGTTGATATTCTTTCCGATATTTTTTGCACATTCAATTACATCTGAAACAACTGCGCTTGCTGTCGGAAGTTTACCTGCTCCACGTCCGTAAAACATTAAATTATCAACCTGATTTCCCTTAACTAAAATTCCGTTAAAGACATCATTAACTCCGTAAAGAGGATTTGTTTTAGGTACAAGGTAAGGAGCGACATTGACGTTATTATTTTCAGCGTCGTATACTCCTAACAATTTTATTGACATTCCGTTTTTGTCAGCTTCTATAAAATCTTCCTGAGTAATTTTTGTTATGCCTTCACATTCAATCTGTTCATACGAAAATTTTTTCCCTGATACAAGTGAAGCCAATATCGCAATTTTTCTCGCAGTATCATGACCTTCAACATCGGCCGCAGGATTTCTTTCAGCAAAGCCCTTTCCTTGAGCCTCTTTTAATGCCTCTGAAAAGTCTGTTCCGTTTTTCATGTTCGTTAAAATGTAATTGCATGTTCCGTTCAAAATTCCTGCGATATACGAAATTTTTTCATGGCCGCAGCTCTCTCTTAATGCCCTTAAAACAGGTATTCCTCCTCCTACGCTTGCCTCGAATAAATATGAGCAATTATGTTCACGAGCTATCGCGCTTAATTCAACTCCGTGAGCATCAACAAGTTCTTTGTTTGAGGTACAAACTGAAATTCCGTGTTCAAGTGCTAAATGAGTGTAAGTATAAGCAGGTTCTTTACCGCCCATTGTCTCGCAGATAACTTTAATGTCAGGGTCATTAACGATAACGTTAATATCTTTGACAGCTCCTGGAATTTCCCGAATATCCAAAATATATTTCACATGCAGATTATCGCCGAGAGCCTTTTTGATTTCAGCCTGATTTTTTTCGACGACCTCAGCAACTCCTCCGCCTACTGTTCCTAAACCTAATACAGCAATATTTATCATTTTATTTCGCCTCGATATATTTCAAGCTGGTTAAAAGTTCAGCGCACTCAACCGCACCGCCGGCAGCACCTCTTAAAGTGTTGTGTGAAAGTCCTACGAATTTCCAATCGTAAATATTATCCTTGCGAAGTCGTCCGATTGTAACGCCCATTCCGCCTTCATAATTAACATCAAGAGCAACCTGAGGTCTGTTATCTTCCTCAAAATATTTTATGAACTGTTTTGGAGCAGTCGGTAAATTATTCTTCTGAGGAATGCCTGAGAAATTATTCAGTTTTTCAATTAATACTTCTTTGCTCGGAGGTGCCTTTCGGAATTTCACAAAAGCTGCTGCTGTATGTCCATAAAGAACGGGTATTCTGATACATTGAGCAGAAATTAGAGGTTCTTTTGCAGGAACGATTTCATTTCCCTGAATGCTTCCGAAAATTCTCAAGGGTTCTTTTTCGCTCTTCTCTTCTTCACCGCCGATATAAGGAATAACATTGCCAACCATTTCCGGCCATGTCTTAAAATTCTTTCCTGCTCCTGAAATTGCCTGATAAGTTGTAACGATTGCTTCGTAAGGCTCAAATTCTTTCCATGCTGCAAAAGCAGGGGCATAACTTTGAATTGAACAATTCGGTTTTACAGCGATAAATCCTCTTGAAGTTCCCAGACGTTTCTTTTGAGCGTTAATAATCTCAGCATGTTCGGGATTAATTTCAGGAATTATCATCGGAACATCAGGTGTCCAACGATGAGCGCTATTGTTCGACACAACGGGTGTTTCAGTTTTAGCGTAATCCTCTTCGATCTTTTTAATTTCGTCTTTTGTCATATTAACGGCGCTGAAAACAAAATCAACTTCTTCTGAAATACCTTTCACATCATTAACATCATGAAGAGTTAAAGATTTAATATTTTCCGGAATAGGTTCGTCAAGAAGCCAACGATCCTTTACAGCCTCCTCATAAGTTTTGCCTTTGCTTGAAGGTGAAGCGGCTATAACTTTTACGTCAAACCATTCATGATTATGAAGAATTTGAATAAATCTTTGTCCAACCATTCCTGTTGCGCCTAAAACTCCGACGCTTAATTTTTTCTGCAAAATTTTTTTCACTCCTAAAAACAAAATTGTTAAAAATTTTCTGCATAGTATAGCATGTTATTATTTCAGAAAAGGTATCTTGAAAATTTATCTAAAATCTTCATTTTTCTTTTCTTCATTATAATACAAAAAGTTCCCAAAATTTTTTTAGTTCGGTTTTGTTCACGTTAGTTTTTTCGTTTGCTTTTGTTTTTTGCTCTTGGGGAAGGGTGCGATAAGCGCAAAGGAAATTGAAGTTGCTAAGCATAAAATATTTCTCACCTTGCTATAATAACTAAAATTTTCATTAGGAGTAATTTTATTATGAAATTAGATTTTTTTGCAGTCATGTTTAACTTAATAAGCCTTTTCGTTTTAATTGGGGTTGGTTATGCGGCAGTTCGTACAGGAGTTTTAAGCGATAAAGTTTCGGGGGCTTTTTCTGCTTTGCTCCTGAAAATAACGTTACCTTGTACAATTTTTATTTCACTTGTTCAAAGAGATTATAATTCTGAGTTTCTTAATGACAGCATTATAATTTTTGTAACAGGATTGATATTTTTCATAATATCGTTATATTTGTGCCGTTATATTGCTGCGTTTCTCGGAGTCCCCAAAAATACACGAGGCATTTGGTCATTCGTATGTACGTTTTCAAATTCGGGTTTTATGGGGTTCCCGATCGCCCTTAAATTATTCGGAAGTGAAGGTCTTGCACTCGCTGTAATGTTAAATATCTCTTTTAACATTGTAATTTACACTTTAGGAGCAATAGAAATCAGCCGTGATAATCCAAATCATAACGCCGAAAAAATTGATATTACATCAATAATTTTCAGCAACATTAATATTGCAACAGTTTTGAGTTTAATATTTTATTTTGGTCAAATAAAACTTCCTGAATCTTTTGCAACTCCCATAACTTATCTCTCAAATATTACTACTCCTCTTTCAATGATCATAATCGGAATGGCTTTAACACGTTCAAAAGGACTTGAAATTTTCAGTGATAAATATGCTTGGGAATGTACAGCAATTAGGCTCATAATTATTCCTTTAGTTTTAATTTTGCTGTTCAAATTTTTCCCGTTAAGTTCAAATCCTTTAGTCAGTGCTGTATTCGTTGTGATTATGGCAATGCCTGTAGCGAGTGTTACGGCTGCGTTATGCGAGATGTATAAATCAGATATGAAATTTACAGCGGAAGTTATGTTCATTCAAAATTTGCTTTGCATCATAACAATACCATTAATGTGTTCTTTGCTTGCTTAATAATTACTTATATGACAATATACGGAGAATAACTTGACAAAATTTAATATTATAAATATAATTTACAAAGTTGCTTCGAATTGGGGATATAGCTCAGTTGGGAGAGCGCTTGAATGGCATTCAAGAGGTCAGGG
>CALBPU010000099.1 GCA_937899395.1 uncultured Fretibacterium sp. | reverse complement strand
GCAAGGTTTGAGGATACCAGAATCTCCCAGCTTTAGCTGTGGGGAGTATGTCAAATAAAAACAGAGGGACATGGGCTAAAGGACGTATGGGACTCGCGCTTTCTGTAAGAGACCTTGAGCATACAAGATACTCCTTATTTTGCATATAGTTGAGGGCAAGATCGACAGGATCGAGGTTCTGTATAACCCTGATTATATTCTTAAAGAGCTTCCATTGGATCATAACATCTGCAGACACGACAGCACCGCCTGGCGGGCAAATCCCAAGAGGAGTATTGGCTCAAACACCTGAGTTCCTTCTTGGATGGTAGCGAGGAGAGCTACTTCACTTTCTTCTTCGGAACTACCCCGGACTGAGTGTTAGAGGACGAGGTTTCCGGAGAGGTTCTTCATGGTCGAGTGGAGGTTACGGAGCGCATAAAGGAATTTGTTCAGCTTAATATTATACTTTTTTCATGTTAGGAAATTTCCTCCTAGTAATTTATGTTCCATAATTCCCTCTGCCTTAATTATATTATGACAGAGGGAAAAATTATTTCATGCAAAAAATTTTATTTTCTGCGATATTTCGTTAAGTCAATCGCTACTGCAACCGCTATAATTACTCCTTTAATTACCTGCTGCCACATCGGTGAAACATTTATAAATTGCAAGCCGTATTGAATGATCGTGAAAATTAATACGCCCATTACAATTCCGCCTACTTTTCCAATTCCTCCGCTTAACGAAACTCCTCCGACAACACACGCTGCTATTGCGTCAAGTTCGTAACCGTTTCCGTAGTTGTTCGTTGCTCCTGCTGTACGGGCTGCCTCAAGCACTCCCGCAATTCCGTATAAGCATGACGCTAAAATGAAAATTCCCATTATGTTTCGGAAAACGTTAATACCTGCAACAACTGCCGCTTCACGGTTACCGCCGATAGCGTAAACATTTTTGCCGAATACTGTTTTGTTAAGTACGAACCAAATTATTACACAAATTACCGCCGCAATAGGAATTAAGATTGAAATTCCCGGAAACCCTTTTCCAGCAAATAATCTCATCTGTCCAAGTTGTGCAAAGTCCGAACGTATTCCTCCGATAGGCTGCGAATTATTGGGAGGCATATCGAAGTAAAGCGAGCAAGCTCCGTAAATGATAACTTGTACTGCCAATGTTGCTATGAATGGGTGCATGTCAAATTTCGCAACTAAAAATCCGTTTAATGCTCCGAAAATCATACATGCAACTATCGCTATAACTATCGGTAACCATAACTGAACCTGCGGTAAGTCAGGGAAAAATCTGTTTGCATATGTCGCTGTCTGCATCATTGAAGCCGAAATTACTGCTGCAAGCCCTACCATTCGTCCTGCTGAAAGGTCTGTACCTGCAATTAACAATGTGAAGCAAATTCCCAACGCCATTATCAATTTCGTTGATGACTGAGTGAGAATGTCTAGTGCAACTCTTATCTGCATAAATCTCGGCTGTAATATACAAATTACTACAACAAGAACTAACATTGCCAACAAAATTGCATTATTCGTCAAAAATTCTCCGAATGATTTTTTCGTGAGTTCAAGCTCATTTTCAGCAGCCGCCCTCATCATAAAACCTTTTAAAGCAAAACATACTCCGATAATAATCAAGAATATCGGAAGGTCATAAATTTTTCTGTTAAGTCCCAACGGTGCCTTAGCAAAATAAAGAATTATTCCGAGTGCAAGAATTATAAATCCTGCAACTGTGAATAAACGTTTTGTCTTTGAAGTTTGATTTTCTGCCATAATAAAAATTTTCTCCTTCTTTTAATTTTAAGCAGCAGTTGTATCTTTACGGCCTGCAAACTGTGTAGCCAGTGCCATAATTTTTTCCTGACTGTATTCGCCTTTATTGAGGAAGCCTGTGACACGTCCTTCACACATTACCATAATTCTGTCTGACATTCCCATTAATTCGGGCATCTCTGACGAAATCATTATTATCGAGCGTCCCTGAGCAATTTGTTCGAGCATTATGTTATAAATTTCATATTTAGCTCCAACATCAATTCCTCTTGTAGGTTCGTCAAGAATCAAAATATCAGAATTCGTTAAAAGCCATCTCGCAATTAAAACCTTCTGTTGATTTCCTCCCGAAAGATTTTGAATTAATGTTTGAAGCGAAGGTGTCTTAACATTTAATTTCTTGCATTCCTTATCGGCTTCAACTTTCATTTTTCGCTCGTTCAAAATTCCGAGATTTGCGTAATGTTTTTGGTTGGCTATAACAGTGTTCTCCAATATCGGAAGTATTCCGAAAATTCCTGTTGCTCTTCGTTCTTCAGTGAGAAGTGCAAGCCCTTTTGATTTTGCGAAACCGGGATTTTTTGAGGTGTATTTAGCACCGTTCAAATAAATTTCTCCCGAAGCTACTCCCCTTAAACCGAATAATGCCTCAACAAATTCTGTTCGCTGTGCTCCGACTAAGCCGCCAATTCCCAAAATTTCCTGCTTATGAAGTTCAAATGAAACATCTTGGAACGATTTTTTGAGCGGTGAACAAACATGTTCAACTTTGAGGACAACTTCGTTACTAGGTTTACCTTCACGAGGCGGGAACTGGTTTGTCATTTCACGTCCGACCATTTGTTTAATTATGAAATCGTTAGTGAGTTTTTCGCCAGTCTTCTTATTTTCAACAGGCCATGTTCCGACATATTGTCCGTCTCTCATAATCGTAACTTCATCGGAAATTTCCAGAATCTCTTTCATCTTATGAGATATATAAATGAAAGCAACTCCCTGTGTCCTGAGCCTGTTAATAATTTTGAAGAGGTGATCAACTTCACGGTCTGATAATGATGAAGTAGGCTCGTCAAGAATTATTATTTTCGCTTTCATGTCTACAGCACGGGCGATTTCCATCATCTGAAGGATTGCTGCTGATTGTTCACCTGCTAATGCTAAAGGATCGACATCAAGTTCCAAATCATCAAACAATGCTTTTGTTTTATCGTACATTGCTTTATGGTCAACAACTCCGAGATGTCCGGGAAATCTTCCTAAGTATACGTTCTCCATTACCGAACGAAATCTAATCGGGTGAAGTTCCTGATGAACCATCGCAATTCCGTTATCCATTGCCTGACGTGCAGAATGAATATTAACCTTTTTCCCTTCGAGATAAATTTCTCCGCCGTCAGGGTTATAAATTCCGAATAAACATTTCATCAACGTTGATTTTCCCGCACCGTTTTCGCCCATTAAAGCATGAACAGTTCCCTTTCTCAGGTTCAACTGAACATTATCAAGAGCTTTAACGCCCGGAAAAACTTTTGTGATGTTTTTCATTTCGAGTAAATACTCGCTCAATTTTTCTCACCTCTTGTAACTTTTTGATAAGGAATCCAAATATATTTTCCGTCAGTTATTTCGTAACCGATTGAATTAATATCTTTTCCCGAAGCTAAAGCAACTGCAAGTCTTACAGCGGCCATGCCCTGATTATCAGCATCATTCAAAACCGTTCCGAGCATTTCGCCTTTATCCATTGCGTCAAGTGCCGAAGCGTTCGCGTCAACTCCTACGACAGGGATATACATTTCCGAATTGCCTTTGTTATAGTCGCTGTTTTTAAGAGTCTCAACAGCACCTAACGCCATTTCATCGTTATTAGCCAAAACGGCTTCGATATTTTCAGGGCCTATTGACATTACAAAACCGTTCATAATGTTCATGGCCTGTAACTTATCCCAATTTGCGATTGCACTTGCTATTTCTACGGGTTCAATGCCTGCATTTTTGATAGCTTCAACAGAATATTTTGATCTCAAAATCATATCCTGATGTCCGTTTTCACCTTTGAGCAAAATAAATTGAAGTTTTCCGTCATGATTTTTATCAGCTTCAGGGTGAGTTTTGAAATATTCGGCGAGTAATTCTCCCGACTGAGTGCCCGATTCTTCCGCTTTAGCTCCGACATAATAAGCTCTTTCATACGAAGCTAACATTTCAGGAGCAGGCTCTCTATTGATGAAAACTACGGGAATATTTGCGGCCTTAGCCTGATCAATGATCGGTTGAGCTTCCATTCTGTTTACGGGATTAATAATGAGGACGTTTACGCCGTTAGAAATAAATCCGTCAACTTGTTCGTTTTGGGTATTTTGATCATTTTGTGAATCAGCAATTTCAATTTCTGCTCCGATTTTCTCACATTCTGCGCTCATTGCATTCCTGAAACGTAACATGAAAGCGTCGTTAAATCTGTAAATACATGAACCTATTTTAATTTCATCAGCATATAAGGAAAACGGAAAGACAAGAATTAAAATTAACGTGAATAAAAAACTTTTACGCAAAAAATTTCACCTCTCGTTCGGTAAACAAGACCCTCGCTGAATTTGTGTTTCAACGAGGGCTTGAAAAATCAACTTGTTATTTCATGAAATTCTTGTAGTTATCAACTGTAACAGGCTGATAAGGTATCCAAATATATTTTCCGTCTGTGATTTTGTAGCCGATTGTTTCTTCGGTTACAGGTTTATCATCAGCAGCTACTACAGCAATTCTTACTGATGCGAAGCCTTGGTTATCAGCGTCATTAAGAACTGTTCCGAGTAATTCGCCTTTGCTCATGGCTTCAAGAGCGGGTGCTGTTGCATCAACTCCAACGACAGGAATATATTTTGAAGCATCGCCGAGATTATAGCCTTCAGCTTTAAGAGCTTCGATTGCTCCGAGTGCCATATCGTCGTTATTAGCGAGAACTGCTTCGATGTTGTCAATTCCTACTGCTGAAATAAAGCCCTTCATTTTGTCGGTTGCCTGAACTTTATCCCAGTTTGCAGTGTCGTTACCGAGTTCTACGATTTCAAATCCGCCGTCTTTCATGGCCTTTGTTGAGTATTCAGTACGAAGTGTAGCGTCCTGATGTCCTTGTTCGCCGCGAATCATAATGTACTGGATTTTTCCGTCTTTGTTTTTGTCTGCTTCAGGGTGAGCTTTGAAGTAATCAACAATAATCTGGCCTGACTGTGTGCCTGACTCTTCAGCTTTAGCTCCGACGTACCAAATTTTGTCGTAAGCATTCATAACTTCGGCGTAAGGTTCACGGTTCATGAAAACGATCGGAAGTCCTTCAGCTTTTGCCTTGTTCATAATAGGCTCTGCTGCTGTACGGTCAACGGGGTTAATGATGAGGGCTTTAACACCCTTTGAAATGTGTGTGTCAACCTGATCGTTCTGAAGGGGCTGACGGTTCTGTGAATCAACAACATCAAGGTCTTGATCCAATTTTTCAGCTTCTGCAAGCATAGCTCTTCTAACGTTGGTCATGAACGTGTCATCATATTTGTAAATGCACGCGCCGATCGGGTCATCAGAGGCTGCAAATGCTGCCATTGCTGATACTGCTAAAACAACTGCCGCTAAAACTACTGCTAACTTTTTCATCTTAGAGATTAAACCTCCTGAAAAAATAATTTTGTGAATTAATGTATATTATAAAGAAATATTTTCAAAATCAGTTAAGTAAGTTACGCAAGTTTTTTCACACTACTAAAATTTTTCATAACCTGTTTTATTTTTCTTCACGTTGATTATGCCGGAATTTTTGATGTGCATTCCTGCTATCGGAATATTTTTCTGTGCTGCATAATCCAAAATGAATTTCCTTGATTGAACAGCCTTCACAGGATCAACATCATAAACAACAGCGACATCAGGTTCAGGAAGCTGAATGTCAACGAAGTGCATAATATCTCCGACTACCAAAAATTTTTCGCCTTCATTTTCAATTAAGAATGATGTATGCCCCGGAGTATGTCCAACAGTGTCGATTGCTTTAACCCCTTCAACAACCTCATCGCCGAAATCAAAAAATTTTACACGTCCTTCGTAAAGTTTTAGAGCGTTAATTACAGCTTCGTTTTTCACTTCATTGACCCAATAATTGCATTCTGGTTTTGAAATATAAACTTCGGCATTCGGAAAAGCTGCTTTGTTTTCATCATTCACAAGGCCGCCGAAATGATCAGGGTGAAGATGAGTTATCAAAATCGTCTTCAAATCTTCAGGCTTAACTCCGTTTTTAATGAGTTCCGCTGAAATATGGCCGTCTTTCAATCCTGCGTCAAAAAGAATTTCATAGCCTCCGAATTTTACAAGAAAAGCTGCAATTTGATTTTCCATTTTTCCGTTTGGAAAATATTTTGCAAGCTGTTCCTCAGTTGCACCGATTAATAACGAAGTATCACGTTCCCCCGTTATATCGGTTAATGTTGTAACTTCGATAGAGTTAGCATATGCTACTGGACATAACACAAGCATTAAAAATAAAACCGCGATTAAATTTTTTAACATGGGAAAATTCCTCCTAAACAAAAAATTGATTGTAATATTTTAGCATTCATGAGTTTGCATTGAAATATTTGAAGGGCTATAATTTAATTAAAATTTTTCACGGAGCGAATTAATATTATGCCTGACGAAATAAAAATAGTAAATGTTCAAGATATAGCTAACGAAACTGCAAAACGTCCTGAACCTGAACCTGTAACTGAACCGATTAAAAAAGACGAACCGGAATTTATTGCGCTTAAATCAACTTTTGTTCCAAGTCGCGGAGATATGGGCGGAGGTTTTTGCATCATAATAGAGGGTAAAACAGGCAAAACTGTTTTTCAGGTGTTTTGGCTTGCTAAACCTTATGCTTCAGGAGTAATGATTGAACCGTCAAAAGAATGGCGTACATTTGTTAAGAGGCTTCCTCAGTTTGGCCCTCTTGATAAAGATTGGGGCGAAAAATTACAGGAGCAGTTAAAAGGGATTTTAACTCTTGAAGAGAAGAAAAAACTTTTTGAGAATTATACTAAAACGAAAATTCGACAGCTTGAGAGCATCATACGCAGGAGTTTTGAAAATACTGCTCAATGTGTTTTCAGTGCATTAACAGAGGTTGAACCTGTATTCAGAGCAGACCTTGAGAGAGCGAAAATCATAAAACCCCTTCCGCCTTCACCCGAAGAACTTGCAAGACAGAAAAAAGAACAGGAAGAAAAGGAAAAGGCCGAACAAGAAGAAAAAGAGAAAGAAGAAGCCAAGAAAGAAGGAAATTTTGAAGGAACTATAATAATGTGTACTCCTGTTGTTGATCCTGTAAAAGGGAAAGCATCTTCGGAAGTTATGCCCGGAGATATTATAGGGGTGAAAATTGAGGGAGAAGGAACAAGCGCACTTGTTAAAAAATATCTTGAGGAAAATAACATCGAACCTTTATTCCCGGTTGACGAAATAAAAGAAACTCAAGGAAAAAAATTAATTTACGTTAAAATCAGTGATGAAATTCGAGGCTATGTATCAATAACGAAAGATATAAAAATCAAAATTAAAGAGCAGCCGAAACCTGAAGCAAAGACAGCAAATTTATCATTCTTCGGAGATATTATATTTTTCGGAGTTTTATTCGGAGCTTTAATAGGATTACTGTTTGTTCTCAGATATTTCTTTCTATAACAATTAACAATGATATATCAGAATGAAAAAATGAGACTCCACAAAAAATTTTTGAGAGCCTCATTTTCATCTTCATATTTTTAAGTTATAGGAGCAGGGTTAAAGATACACAAGAAATTATGGAGACCGTATTGTTCGGTGTAGGGTTTTTTAGTGCCGCTTGCAACATCGAGGATAAAATTAAATAATTCTGTTCCGACTTCCTGAATTGTTTTTTCACCTGTAACAACGGCACCTGCGCTAATGTCAATAACATCAGGCCATTGTTCTTTCATTTCATTTCGTGAACAGACTTTGATAACGGGAGCTGCCGCAAGACCGTAAGGAGTTCCCCGTCCTGTCATGAAAACTTGAAGACCTATACCGCTTGCTAGTTGACAAGGCCCGCAGACCATATCGCTTGCAGGAGTAGCTGCGTAAATCATTCCGTGTTTAGTCGGACGTTCGGCAGGTGATAAGACTTCGACGATTGGAGAAGTTCCGCTTTTAGCGATTGACCCCATAGCTTTTTCGACTATGTTACTTAAACCGCCCTTTTTATTTCCTGGAGCAGGATTTGCGCTTCGGTCAACCTGTTCGGCAGCTAAATAATTATCGTACCATCTCATTTCATCAGCGAGCTTATCTCTGACTTCTTCACTGACACATCTTTCAGCGATAAAATTAACGCCGTCTCTGACTTCCGTAACTTCGCTGAACATTACAGTCGCACCGCCCTGAACTAACATATCGGCAGCATAACCTGCACTAGGATTAGCCGAGACACCTGAGAAAGCATCACTGCCTCCGCATTGCATACCGATTAATAATTCGCTTAACGGTAATTCTTCACGCCGTCTTTTATCGAGAGCCTGCAATTTTTTTTCGGCCATGTTCGTTATAGCGTTAATCATTGCGTCATATCCTTTACAGTCCTGCAACACTATAACATTTTTAGGAGTGTTATTTTCTTCACCGACAAGTTTATCGACGGTCAATTTTTCACAGCCCAAAGACACAACCATTAACTGCCCTCCGAAATTCGGGTGTTTCGCAATATTTTGCAATGCTCTTATCGGGAATTTAGCGTTAGGAGCGTTGATAGCAACACCGCAGCCATAAGCATGATTAACAGCTACAACATCATCAACATTAGGATATTTCGGTAAAATTTCACGCTTAATTTTTTCAACGGCAACATTCAACACACCCTGAACACATTGAACAGTTGTTTGAATGCCTAAAATATTTCTTGTGCCGGCGTAAAAACCGTCTGGATTTTTATAACCCATGAAAGATTTTCGAGGAGCTTCGGGGAGGTCTGTTCTGATGTTGGTGCCCCATTTCATATTATCGACTGACGGAGAAGTCGGAAGCCTGAGCATGTGTTCATTAATCCAAGCGCCCTTTTTGATTTCGTCAAGAGCATAGCCGAGAACAACCCCGTAACGAATAATTTCGCCGTCTTTAGGAATGTCAACGAGAGCAAATTTATGAGCCTGCGGAATGTCCTGTAAAGTTACAATGCCTGGAATAATTTCAGTGCCTTTAGCGACATCGTGAGTAACCACAGCAACATTATCACGCTCTGTTAATTTAACGTAATCTCGCAAAGTTTTATACCCCCTTAATAAAAATTTTGAGTAAATTTATTTTATCATTTTTTATAATTATAGGTAAAATTTATGTGTAAATATGTTTCAATATTCGAGCGCAAAAAAGAGGAAGCCCACAAAAGAAACTATGAACTTCCTCTTTTCTTTAATCTAAACTGGCAGTGGTCTGCTCTCCCGTGAGTACCCCTCACAGTACCATCGACGCTCGCAGGCTTAACTTCCAGGTTCGGCATGGAACTGGGTGTGACCCTGCCGCTTTGACCGCCAATAATTTTTATTTCCCTGAATAAAATCAAATTCTCACAAACACAACCATGAAATAAAGAATAAGTTTTTGATAACTTAGTACCGGTCAGCTCAATGCTTCACAGCACTTACACTTCCGGCCTATTTAACTGCTCGTCTTGCAGTTTTCTCTCAGCTTGCGCTTTAGGTATCTTATCTTAGAGTGGGTTTCCCACTTAGATGCTTTCAGCGGTTATCCCTTCCGAACATAGCTACTCAGCTTATGCAACTGGCGTCACAACTGATACACTAGCGGTTCGTCCATTCTGGTCCTCTCGTACTAGGAACAGATCTCTTCAAATACCTCGCGCCCATGGTGGATAGGGACCGAACTGTCTCACGACGTTCTGAACCCAGCTCACGTACCGCTTTAA
>CALBPU010000098.1 GCA_937899395.1 uncultured Fretibacterium sp. | reverse complement strand
CATTTACACCGGCGGACCCGCGCCCGCAGCGATGAAGTGGTTTAAGGGCGCAAAAGCTGACGCGAATGGAGTGTATCGGTATACGAATACAGAAATTGAAACCTACCATGCAGTTTTGGTCATCGGTTGGACAAAGGATTGTCTTGTTGTTCAAAACTCATGGGGCAGCACTTGGGGAAAGA
Source organism: uncultured Fretibacterium sp. (assembly GCA_937899395.1). Classification (GTDB taxonomy): domain Bacteria; phylum Synergistota; class Synergistia; order Synergistales; family Aminobacteriaceae; genus JAFUXM01. Next base: position 17,793 of record CALBPU010000098.1, on the reverse strand, counting down.
AGGGTTTATTCTATGTGCCGATAGACAAGGTAGATGAAGTTTTTAGTGAATTTTATGGCGTAACCGACGACATTGGTAGTGTTGTAAAGCCGACTAAGGTTACGAATAGGTTTAGCTCAATTATTATTAGCCGCGATAATAATGATTATTAACCAAAAATTTTTCGTATCAGGTTTTTCATCGTTAATTCATTTAGCTCCTAACATGGACACACTTGTAGCTATGGGATCATTTGCTTCGTTTTCATGGAGCGTTTATGTTTTGTTCATGATGACGAAGGAACATGCTGGAAAATTTGCGATGACGGATTTTTATTTTGAATCTGCCGGAATGATTTTGACGTTAATAACAGTCGGAAAAATGTTAGAGGCACGTTCAAAAGGACGTACGACCGACGCTCTTAAAAGCCTGATGAAACTCGCTCCTAAAACCGCCACAATAATAAAAGACGGCAATGAAATTACAGTACCGATTGAGCAAGTTCAAAAGGGAAATATTTTCGTTGTTAAACCAGGTGAGAATATTCCCGTTGACGGAGTGATTATTGAGGGCGTAACTGCTGTAAACGAATCGGCTTTGACTGGTGAAAGCATTCCTGTTGATAAAGCTGAGGGCGATATTATTTCTGCTGCAACTGTAAATCAATCCGGGTATATTAAATGTGAAGCAACACGGGTAGGTCAGGACACAACGTTATCTCAAATTATCAAAATGGTCAGTGATGCTGCTGCTACAAAGGCTCCTGTCGCAAAAATCGCCGATAAAGTTTGCGGAGTATTTGTACCTTCAGTAATATTAATTGCTGTTATAGTTGTTATAGCGTGGTTGATTTTAGGAAAAAGTTTCGGTGTTGCTCTCTCTTACGGAATTGCTGTTTTGGTTATAAGCTGTCCTTGTGCTTTAGGGCTTGCAACTCCAGTAGCAGTTATGGTCGGTAACGGTGTCGGAGCTAAGAACGGAATTTTGTTTAAGACCGCAGTATCTCTTGAGGAGACAGGAAAAATTAAAATCGCTGCTCTTGATAAAACAGGGACAATAACAAAAGGCGAACCTGAAGTTACGGATATAATACCTGCTGAAAAATTTACGGAAGATGAATTAATAGACTGTGCATATTCACTCGAAGCAAAAAGTGAACACCCGTTAGCAAAAGCCATTGTTAAATTTGCAAAGGATAAAAATTTCATGCTTCATGACGTTAAAGATTTCAAGGCATTACCGGGTAACGGATTAAAAGCGATGTTATCGGACGATGAGATTGAATTAACCGGAGGCAGCGTGAAATTCATCAGCGAAAAATTTTCAGTGAATGAAAAAATTATCAACGACGCTGAAAATTTAGCCTCAAACGGAAAGACACCTTTATTATTTGTTGAAGGCAAAAAAGTTTTGGGAATAATTGCCGTAGCAGATGTAATTAAAGACGAAAGTTCAAGAGCAATTAAAGAGCTTCAGGAAATGGGAATAAAAGTTGTAATGTTGACTGGCGATAACGAACGTACAGCGAAATCAATCGGAAATTTAGCAGGAGTTGACGAAGTTATAGCAGGGGTGTTGCCTGACGGAAAAGAAAATGTTATCCGTGAACTTCAAACCGAAGGAAAAGTTGCAATGGTAGGAGACGGAATTAACGATGCTCCAGCATTAACACGAGCCGATATTGGAATAGCTATAGGAGCAGGCACAGACATAGCGATTGATGCAGCAGATGTTGTATTAATGAAGAGTGATTTAACGGACGTTCCGACAGCGGTGAGATTGAGCCGTGCAACTCTCAAAAATATTCATCAGAATTTATTCTGGGCATTTATTTATAATGTCATCGGTATTCCGTTAGCAGCAGGGTTATACGGATTGAAACTTGATCCGATGTTCGGAGCCGCAGCAATGAGCCTTTCAAGTTTTTGTGTCGTAACAAATGCTTTAAGGTTAAATCTGTTCAGGAAATAATTAAAAGTAACAAACCCCTCTGCTTCATTTCATTTAGCATTTCCCCTTCTCAGGGGAGACTAGACTTGCGCCGCCTGAAATGGGGAGAGGGGTATTTGAAAATTATTACCTTGCAAAAATTCCTTTGTAAAATCTGATTAGATGCGTTTGTTCATAATTTTACAAAATTTTCATCTGTTTGAACACCCCACACCTTTTATAATGCTCACGCCCTCGCTTTTTGCGATGACATTAATTTGAACTGGTATACGTTCTTTTAATGCTTGGATATGAGAAATAATTCCGATCATTCGACCTTTGCTTTTTATTTCAGCAAGAGCTTCAAGGGCGGTACTCAATGAAGCTTCATCAAGAGAGCCGAACCCTTCATCTAAAAATAACGAATCGATTTTGGATTTGCTCCCTGAAATTTGTGAAAGTCCGAGAGCTAGAGCGAGACTGACAATAAATCTTTCGCCGCCCGATAAATTTTCGGTAGGTCTGATTTCGCCTGCTTGTTCTTTATCAATGACGAAAAGTTTCAATTTTTTATCATCATCAGGAGCAGAGGTTAAAATGTAACGTCCGCTCATTTTTTCGAGTTGAACATTTGCAAGTGAAATCATCATGTTAAGAGTAATTTTTTGTGCGAACACTCTGTATTTTCCGCCATTTTTTTGACCGATTAAATCATTAAAAGCAGCCCAATTTGAATAAATTTTTTCCTGAACTTTATATTTTTCGTTGAGTTCTTCAATTTCGGATTGTAATTTTTTTCTGTCATCTAAATTTTTTTCAAGCTCATAAATTTTTTTGCGTAAAACTTCAATGTCTTTTTCTTTCTGTAAAAATTCAGGTTCGAGCTGTTCAATATTTTTATCGGTTATTGATTTAGCAAGCTCATTTTGAAGACGTTGGGTGATATTTTCCTTAACTGCTGATAATTCTTTTCTGTTATCCTCAAGTTCTCTTTGAATATTTTGTAATTTTTCCAGCTCTTTTATCGAAAGTATAGAAGCCTTAAAGTTTTCTTCGGAATTAAAATTTTTCTCCGTTAATTTAGCGTTAAAATCATTTTGAATTATTTCAAGCTCACCTGTTAAAATATCAAGATTATAATTTTCATCAGCTAAAGATTTTTTATTAGTTTCAATACGGGATTTCAAAATTTGCAAACGTTCATTAAGTTCTTTTATATTTTTATCGAGAGTTTTAACTTCATTAAGCCAATTATCAAGCCTAAAAATAATTTCATTACAGCCTTTTGCATCAAAAATTCCGAGAGGTTCTATTGCTTCGAGTACTTTAGATTTTGCTTCAGCTTTATCAATATAGTTATCATTTAAAAGTTTTGATAAATTATTAAAGCGTTCTAAATTCTGAGAATGTTGAGCTTGAATTTCTCTTAAATTTTCGCTTGCATTATTAAATTTATCACGTAAAATTTTCTCATGTTCTCTAACAACTTTTAATTCATCATCAATTTTTGCGATATTATTTTCATTAACTTTTGAATGTTTTACATTATGATGTTCAAGAGAGCCGCATACAGGACAAGGGACTCCGTTTTTCAAATGCCTTCGTGCGTCTTCAAGAATTGCGGAATATCTAACAGTAGTTAAATCGCTTAATTTTTTCATTGCTTCATCGAATTGTTCATGAAGTATTTTATAATTATCATCAGCTTTTTTTAATTTTAATTGAGATTTATGTAAAATTTTTTGTGAGTTTAGTTTTTCTTTTTCGAGTTCAGGAATTTTTGTAGATATATTAATAAGATTTCCAACAAGTGATTTAGCTTTTGCGCATGTAGTTTCAGGATCTTCTTTTAGATTTCTGATTTTGCGGTTAAATTCAATTTGAATATCAGGAAGTTTCACTGATTCAATATTAGATAGTTCAGATGTATCATTTACAATGTAAGCATTTAATTTTTCACATCGTATTTTTATATTTGAGAAATAATTTCGTTTTTCAGTGAGTTTTGAATAATCCGCTATAAGTTCATTAGCTTTTAATCCTGCCTCAAGTTTAATTTTATCAGATGAAAAAATAGCTAGACGTTTATTTAATTGTTCAAGATTATTTTGTATTTGTTGAAGTTCAAATTTAATCTTTGAAATATTTTTGAGCCAATCTATTTTATTTTTTAATTCAGCGTGATTTTTTTCAATTTGCAGGAGTTCAGAACGGTTTTTTATTAGAGCTTCTATAATTTCTTCTGAACTGTTAAAATTATCATTAGGCTTTTTTAGTTCTATCTGAATTTTTATTTCATCAAGTTTCTTTTTTTCATTATCAAAATGTTCATAAACAAGTGTAGAAATTCTTCCGTATATTTCAGTACCGGTTAAAAGTTCCAAAATTTGCGAACGTTCAGATGCCTTAGCTTTGAGAAAAGAATCAAAACCGCCTTGTTCAAGCATAACAGCCTGAGAAAATCTCTTAAAGTCAAGCCCAGTAATTTCCTCAATTTTTTTAACCGTATCGCTTGTTTTTGAAGTAAAAATTTCGCCAGTATCAGCATTTGAAAATATATGTTTTATATCTTGTAATTTTTTGTATTTTGATTTATGTTGATGCCAATATGATGAATATTTTTTGCCTTCTACTTCAAATATAACTTGTGCATAACAATCATTTGTCCTTCGAGACATAATTTCATTTGAATCTTTAGTTATTTTGCCTAATCTAGGAGTTTGACCGTATAAAGCTAAACAAATTGCATCGAAAATTGTTGTTTTTCCTGCACCTGTAGAACCTGTTATAACAAAAATTCCGTTTGATGTATAAACTTTATCGGTTAAATCTATGTCCCATTCTCCTCGAAGTGAATTTAGATTTTTTAATCTAATATCAAGTATTTTCATTTTGTGCCTCGTTTAGTATTTCTTTATACATTGAAATAAAAATTTCACGTTGATTTTCGGAAGTACTATTTTCATGAAAAAACAATTCCAACATTTCTAACGGTGTAATACTTTCAATATTTAATTCAAAAACTTTTGTATTTGCATAAAAATTTACACTTTCATCTCTAATACTTAAAATTTCGAGATGTGGAAAATTTTTTACGAAACTTTCTAATTTATCCTGTAAATCTCCTATAGTTTCAGTGCCATTATAAACTATATCCAGCCATATTGATTCATTTTTTGATGATAAAATTTGTAAATCCTCAAAAATCTTTTCAATATCTCCTTCTATTTTTTTAAGTCTTTGAAATATCGGAACTTTAACTTCTTTGATATTTACTAAATTTTTTCCGTCAATTTCCACTATACTAACTGTTTTATTTTGTCCTGCTTCATCAAAACCCATTGCTAAAGGCGAACCGCTATAACGAATTTCTTCACGTCCTGCTTTTTGTGAAGTGTGTAAATGTCCCAATGCAACATAAGTCAAATAATCCGGAAATATATTATTACTGATTTCAACGGCTGTTCCAACGTATAATGCCCTAACTCCATCGTCCGATTGTGTTTTTCCTCCTTTTACAAACAAGTGTCCCATCGCTATTATTGGAATATTTTTTTCTTGTTGTAATGCTTTAGCATATTCAAAAACTTTTGCATAATGTTTTTCAATACCGTTAATCAAGTCTTCTTCGATATTTTGCAATTCTTGACTACCTTTCAAAATTCTTACGTCTCTGTCTCTTAAATATGGAACAGCACATACTATCATTTCTGCTTTTCCGTTTTCATCATAAAGAGTAATAACTTCATCTATAGGGTTATTGTAAGCATTCCCTACAACATGAATTTTAAGTAATTTTAATAATTCCGATGGTGCGTCAATTAAAGCTGGTGAATCATGGTTTCCTGAAATAATTACCACGTGTCTGCAATTCGATTTAACTATTTTGCTAATAAATGAATAATAAATATCTTGAGCTTGTGCCGAAGGTGTTGTGTTGTCAAATATATCTCCCGAAACCAGTAGTACATCTATTTTTTCATTTATAATTAAAATTTCAAGCCACTCAAAAAACTTTCTAAATTCCCCTAATCTGTCATGATTCTTTAATCTACGTCCAATATGCCAATCCGATGTATGTAAAATTTTTATCATAATTCAGTTTTTATCAATTATTTTCATATATACTTTTTCCCGGATATTCCAACCGAAATTTTCACATGTGTATTTTATTATATCATCTATTGCGCCGGGTTTTCCCATTCTTTCCTTACCTGCTTTGCTCATAAAATTATAGAGTTCTTTATCATTTAATATTCTTAATGCAGTATTAGCAATATCTTTAGAATTAGAAGATGTTAGAATTTCAGAATCCCCTAACAATTTTTTTTGCACCCTTTTTCCTTTTTCATCTATTGAAATTACTGGTATTCCTAAGCCTGCGCATAATTGATTTGCTGTTCCTCCTAATCCTAATAATATTTTTACTCCTTTCACTGATTTTGCTATACTTTCAAAACTTAATGATATTTTTATTGTGTTTTTTGTTAATTTATCAGAAATTTTTTCCCAACCATAATCTTTACATGCTCTGAAAAAATCTTCATATGGCAACGTTGGTGCTAAAACCATTCTAAATTCATTTTCTCCTGATTTTTCCATTATTTCCACTGCTTCCAATAATAATTTTACGTCTTTATAAGCTCTTAACCTGCTTCCCGGCAAAATTAATACAACATTTCCACGTTCATAATTAATTTTATCATCATCATCGTTCAATAAGTCCATTACAGGATTTCCCATGTATACTGCTTTTCTTCCTGTCAAAAATTGCTCTGCACTTTTTGCGTCTCTTGTCCATGTTCTCACCGTAAATTTATTGATAATTGCACGTTCCAGCCTCCAATGTCCGCTCAAATATACTGTCTTAGCTGTTGCAACAAACATAGGTCTTGCGCCTGAACCTAACAAAGCATGTAGTAATAAATACACATCTCCCACACATATAGGTGTCATGATTTTTCCTGCTAATTTCTTCCAATCACTTAATTGAGCCTTTATATGTTTGAACAATCCTGCTCTCATATCTCCCCACAAATCTTTTACACTATATTTTAACACTCCTCCTGATGGAGTTACTGATGGAGCAGATTTTACTTCAAAACCTTCTTTTATGTAAGCATCTCCGCGTCCTACTAAAGGAAATGCTAAAATTTTTGAATTAGGTAATCTTTTCCTGAGCTTTTTCGCTAACATTACTCCAATAGCGTCTTCACCGTACCCATTTGAAGCAACTACAATTTTAGGTTGTAAACACTTTTCTAATTCGATAAAAAATTTATTTCTCTCATTTAATTCAATTTTGATTTTTGGTATTGCTAAAGGCGTATCATAACTCCATTTACATATTTCAGGAAAATTATATAAATCCTTCTCTGTGCATGTCATAAATTCTACTTTATTTTTTTGCATTTTTGCTTCATTATACAAATTTTCAAGGTCTTTATGTGAATAATTGTGATGGTCTCTAAAATTCTTTGTCCCTACTACATTCAATCCCATTCCTTTTAATGTAGTTATAAAACTTTCAGGACTTCCTATTGCTGAGAATGCAAATACTTTTGAATCATTTTTCGGCTCTTTAACATCTTTTCCGTACAGTATCCAACTATTATATTTTAATTTAGATGTGAAAATTTTTTCTTCCGATATAAATTTTTTTACTGTATCATAAAGTTTTTCAAGTTCTTTGGGCGATATTTGTTCAGATTTTGTTAATACCACCATATCTGCACGTTTTAAGGCCGTAATTTTTTCTCTCATAGTTCCTGCCGGTATCAAATTTCCCGAACCAAAAGGACATAATGAATCTATTAACACTATATCTACATCTCTGCTCATAATCCTATGTTGAAAAGCATCGTCCGCAATAACTAATTCAACTCCACTTTTTTTTAAGGCATTTACTCCGTCTATTCTTTTTTTTGCAATAGCTACAGGAACATCGTGTAATTCTTTTGATAACAATAACGGTTCATCTCCCGTTAAAGTCCTTTCTCCTTCACCGTTTTTAATTATAATTACATTGTTAGTTTTTCCGGAATATCCGCGTGTTACTATTCCTACCTTTATTCCTTTTGTTTTTACAAATTCAGCTAACATCTTCACAAATGGAGTTTTATTTGTTCCTCCGTATGTCAAATTCCCTACACTTATAACAGGTAATGCCGGCTCTTCTGTTATTAAAAAACCGTGTCGACGCATTAAATCCGTTAGATACATTATAAATCCTATTATCCACGAAATTGGAACAAATAATATATCTAATATTAAATTCTTTTTTTCACCCCTTGCATAGCGTGAATAATAATTAAACAATGTCCCCATATTGCATTCTCCATAAATCCGCATATAATCCGCCTTTTTTGATTAATTCTTCATGTGTTCCGGATTGTATAAAAATTCCGTCCTTTAGAACTAAAATTCTGTCTGCTTCACGAACTGTTGATAATCTATGTGCTATAATTAACGAAGTTCTTCCCCTCATTGCCTTGTTAATTGCTTTCTGAACCTGTCTTTCAACCGCTATATCAAGTGAACTTGTAGCTTCATCTAGTATTAATATTCTTGGGTCTCTGATTACAGCTCTAGCTATTGCAACCCTTTGTCTTTGTCCTCCTGATAATGTTACACCGCGTTCTCCAACTTCTGTATCATATTTTTCAGGTAAGCTCTCTATAAATTCCCTTATATCAGCGATTTCAGCAGCTTCTATTATTTTATCTATATCAGGATTTTTCAGTCCATATGCTATGTTAAATGCTATTGTTCCCTTCATTAACACACATTCTTGAGGTACTATTCCAATTTGTCTACGTAAATATTTTAACGGAAATTCCCTGATGTCTGTACCGTCTATTAATATCCTTCCTGATACAGGCTCATAAAATCTAGGTACTAAATCCGATAATGTTGATTTCCCAGAACCTGTCGAACCTACTATACCTATTTTCTCACCTGCTTTAATTTCAAGGTTTATGTCTTTTAATACCTCTTGATTATCCTCATAATGAAAATTCACATGTTCAAATTTTATTGCTCCTGATATTTTTTCAGGAATATTTCCATCCGATGTTGTTATTGCTGAATCTTCTACAGGAACTTCAAACATTTCAGATATTCTCTCTGCTGATGCAAAGCCGGTTTGTATCGAAGTCATTTGATTCATTATGCTGCGAATCGGTTGAACCATAAAGGCTATATAACCTATAAACGATATTAATTCGCCAGGTGTCAATGTTCCGTTAAGTACATTTTGTCCTCCGAACCAAAATACTACTGCTAATGAAAATATTAAGAATACCTCTATTACTCCTGCTAAAATTCCCTGCACTGATACAGCCTGCAATAATGCTTTATAATTCTCTCGGCTTGCTTTTGTAAATCTCTCTAATTCCTCATCTTCAGTTGCAAATGATCTTACAACTCTTATTGCTGAAAATGCTTCTTGTGCTGTCGCTGTTATATCAGCTAAATGCTCTTGAACATTGTGTCCTGCTCTGCGTAATTTCTTTGAAGCAAATGAAAGCATATAACCTATTATCGGCAATACTAATATTATAAGGCATGTCAATTTCCAGTTTATATACAGTATAAATGTAAACATTCCTAAAAATGTTATGAAATTAAACATCAAATCTATAAATGTTGACGTAACCACATTTTGTAATACTGCCGCATCTCCTGTAATACGGCTCATTAACTCACCAATCCTTGAGGCATATATTCTTTTCAGACTCATTCTTTGCATGTGATCATATAAATCTATCCTTATATCCATTACAACACTCTGGCCTGCCTCGTTCATGAAATAATGCTGAAAGTATGTCGTAACAGCCTTCAATCCGAATATTAATATTAATGATAAACATATTACATTCAACATCAACATATTTTTCGAGATTAATACATCATCTACAACACTCTTAAATAAATATGGCGGAAGTACATTCAAAATTGATGAAGATACCATGAATACTACAGCTAAAAATAATTTCAACCAATATTTTTTCGTGTATTTGACTAAAAATCTTATAGGTGATTTTTTATTCATAGCTTTTATTCCCTATCTGTTAAACTTTCATTGTTGCTCAAAGCTATTTCACATAATCTCGATGCAGCACCTGATTTCCCTGACATTTTTAATAATTCTTCACTCTCCGATTTCAATTTCTCAATATCGTTGATTTCACTGCAAACTCTTTCAACTACTTCTGAAGACGTTACTGAACCGTATAATTCACTCATTATATTTTTGTTGAAAGTTCTGTTCGGTAATGATATAAAACCGTTCCAACGATTTATTATCTTCATAGCTCCTATTCTACGCAATTTCGTTCCTATTAACGGCAGATTCGCTAAAATTCCTAACGCTCCTGATATTGGCACAAACTTCAAAAATTTTTCAGGTGTTACAACTAATGCAGGCAATCCGCAGTGCATTAATTCAAAATTATTAGTTCCCGGCTGAGTTAAAGCGTAATCGGCATTCCTCATCGCTATTCCTGCACTAAATCTCACAGGCTCCAATCCTGCTTCCTTCCATTCAACTAAATCAGAAGCAGGAATAAAATCCGAAAATAACGTCCTTATTCTCAAATTCGGAATTGTGTTTTTTAATTGCCCGCAAATTTCACAAACCCATTCAAAAGCAGCTTTACGAATCATTGGACGGCTTCCTGGCAAAATTAAAAGTCTCGGTGAATTTTCAAGTTTAGGCCAATCCCATTTTACGATTGATGAAGGTGTTATATCCATATCCGCTGCGTCTTTAACTATGTCGCCGATTACTTCAACGTTCGGAATATTATTCGCTTGTGAGGGATATGCCACTAAAATTTTTGCTCCTTTAATTTCCTTCGAGGCTCTATATGAATAAATTGTTAAAGGTGCTTTTGCGGCTTTTGCTAATCTTTGACCGAACATAACATCTCCGCCAAGCTGTATAACACGATCCGTTTTTTCGCGGATTATATCCTGCCAAATTCTTGACGCACTCGCAGGCCCTTCAAGTTTATCAACTCCCAAAAGTGATGCAGCCTTTCGTTCATGGCCTGATGAAAATTGACACGGCAAAAGCCACAACGATATTGAATGTCCCCTGCGTCTAAGTTCAAATGCTACCGGCCTTACCCAACCCCATAATTCTCCGGGACCGTTCGTCAAAATTGTTACCTTCAAAACGTTCACATCTCTTTCAATTTTATGTGTTAGAAATATTTTATAATAATTATCGCAATTTTTCTTGAAGGAGAGTTTTTTTGTCATGAAAAAAATATTTTTAGCAGGTTTAATTTTAAGTTTCATTTTATGTGCCGGTTGTGCTTCAGCTTCGGATTGGACAGGATATTTCAGCGTTGATTGGGACGAAGTGGGAGGTTATTTTTCCGAAAAATGGAAAGATGTTAAAGGCGTTTTCAGTAAAGAAGAAACTAAATCCGATGACATTTTGCCGAATTCCATTGCTTCAGATTGGGATAAGCTCACGGGAAAATTAACCGACGCTTTAACTCTCAGAGATAAAAATGATTCTCTTCCAAAATCAACTTGGCTTCCTTTCAAAGAAGATAAAATCAGCAACACGAAAAAAATTAACAAACTTTTAGATTCGGCTCTGAAAATTTTGGCAGGCGGTGAAGCAGGCGATTTAAGACATGAAGCAACTGAATTAAGGGAAATTATTTCACGCAAAAAAATCGAAGTCGATGAATTAAGGAACAAAAAAATTAAAGCTCCCGAAAAAAGTTATGCGTTTTGGTCAATGACAAAAGAGAAAGCCGACAAAAGAATTTCAGAGCTTGAGAACGAAATCTCAAATGACACGCAGCGGTTAAAGGACATTAACTCAAAATTAACCGAAATGCTCAAAAATATCGGTCTTGAACTTGAACCATCACAAACCGAAATTTTGTTAAATTCAGTTACAGGCGATGACATTTTGCAGAACACTATAATTTTTTCAAACGTCAAAAAGGTTGTTGAAAAACTCGAACAGCTTTCTCAAAATGAAACAAACACTTTAGATATTACACGCCGTTATACGGGAATGTATTTAGTGTTAAATGATTTATTGATTTACATTCAGGAAGATTTAGTTAAGAATATTGATTTTGAATACAAGCCGAAACTTGAGCTTATCAAATCCGAAGCAGAGACATTACGGAAGGAGGCTTTGGCAAAAAGTTCAAACGAAAATTACTCGGAAGAGCAGAGGAAAGCTTTCAGAGAAAACGTTAGGTCAAACGAAATCACCATACAGGTAACGAAATTATACGAGGAATTATTGAACTCTCAAAAGCTCGCTACTATGAACAGCATAAAGGCTTTGAAATTAAATCGTGATTTAGCTGAGAACACATACAGGACGGTTAGGAGTTCGGGAGAATTAAAAGGATTAATTCAGTCAGGATTAAAAGTCATTGATACTGTTGATACTTTGACGATGCCAGAGTTAAAGATATTTGAAGCAGGGGCATTGCGGATAGAGTTTGAGGAAATTAACAGGCGCTTGAAGAAGTAGTATAATACTTCAAATTTTTACAAATTTTTTCAGGAGGTAATAAACATGAAGAAGTCTAAGATGTTTTTAGGCGTGCTGATTTGTATCAGCTTTTTGTTCACAGGTTCGGCGTATGCTGCTGATGTCGCTATTAACAGCACGAATTTTCCCGACAATAATTTTAGGGAATATGTCAAGCAGTTTGACACAAGCGGAAACGGTTTGTTGAGTGATGATGAGAGGAAAGCGGTAAAATATATTGATGTCAACCGTTCAAATATTTCAAATTTTAAGGGCATAGAACATTTTACGGAACTGCTTGAACTTCGCTGCAACGAAAATCCATTAGGAACTTTATCCCTTACACAAAATAAATATTTGGTACTCCTTGAATGCGAAGGTTGTTTGCTCACTAAATTAGATGTTACAAAATGTACAGAGTTAAGGTATCTTACCTGCTCGAATAATCAACTCACAAGTCTGAACGTTACAAAAAATACTGTGTTAGAGTCTATTGCGTGCGGAGGTAACCAATTAACAAGCTTGAACGTTACGAAAAATACAAAATTAACCGACCTTCATGCTTGGGATAATAATTTTGCAAAGATCGACGTAACAAAAAATACGGAATTAATATTCCTGAATGTCGATGGTGCTAATATCACAACATTGAACGTAACTAAAAACACGAAATTGCAAACGCTCTATTGCATGGGAAATCAGCTCAAAAAACTTGACGTTACAAAAAATACTGAATTGGTAGATTTACGCTGCAACGGAAATTTATTCACGTCATTAAACGTAAAGTCAAACCCACGACTCAAAATTCTTCATTGCGGAGGAATGGAGCTTAAAAGTTTGAACGTAACTCAAAATAACGAACTTCAAGAACTCGATTGCCGTTGGAGTCAAATTACCTCATTGAATTTGTTAAGCAACTGGGAATTAAGGTTCCTTAACTGCTCTCATAACCAATTAACAAAATTAGATTTGAGTAATAATTGGTACTTGAGAGAACTTGATTGCAGCGGTAACAAAATCACGAAATTAACATTCGGTGCTTGCGACAATTTACGTTACCTCTATTGCTACGAAAATCAACTCAAAACTTTAGACGTTAGCAATGCTCCTTGGAATTTGCAAATAATTGAGTGTTATGCAAACAAGCTCACAAGCCTGAAAATCGGTAATGCAGGTGAATTGAGAACCCTCGACTGCGAAGATAACAACCTCTCAAAAATTGACATATCGGGCTGTCCTGCACTTAGAAGAATTTTCACTGATGACGATGTAGCATTCATTGAGGAAGTTATCGAAGGAAATTTGAACGATGCAGGAACTGTCGGTGAAGAATATTCAAGCACGATTAATGTTAAAGGTGGCGAATGGCCTTATACATGGAAGAGATTGAGCGGAAAACTTCCGACCGGATTAAAGCTGACGTATGAAGATGATCGCGCAACAATTTCAGGAAAACCTACTCAGGCAAATGAATATACGTTCTATTTACAGGTTACAGACAGAAAAGGATTGACGGCCAAAAAGAAATTCATGATAAAAATTTCGGAAGCTGCGACAAATACGACTGCGAAATCAAAGAATACTGTGAAGGAGAAAGACACCGCTACGAAAAAATCAACAGGTTCTGCAACTTCAACAACCGAAAATCTTAATGCTTCACCGAAAAAGGAAGTTGACAAAGATAAATCAGATTCAAGTTTCAGTGTCGAAAACTTTTTCATCACGATTAATCCTGAAGCAGGCGAAGTTGTTGAAAACAATTCTTCAACTAAAACAGCCTTATTAGAGGTCATAGGTGAGAATAAATTATGGCAAGGTGAAGACAAAGACGAGGATTTAATCAAGGTTAATGCAAATCTTCCTGTAAGCTTCAAAATCGGAACATGGGTTAATCCTAACGGTTCAGAGGTTAAAACAAAAATTCCTTCAAAGGACATTGAGGTTTTAATCGACGAAAAAGTTTTTGAAGATGTAAAAGTTTCAGATGAAGGAGAATTTACGATACCTGCCGAAATTGTCGTTGATGATTTCAAGATACAAGCTCGAGCAAAAGAATTTGAAACTATTGAATTATTTATCTCAGTAGAATGATAAAAAATTTTATGAGGCACTCTGAAATATTTTAGGGTGTCTCATTTTTATTGCGCTTTTATGATATTTGACAAAATTTTTTCGGTGATAAAATTTCCTGACAATTTATTTTACTTTAACGGAAAGGAAAATTTTTAATGAGCAAATATAAATTTGAAACTCTCCAGCTTCATGTAGGACAGGAAACTTCAGACCCAACAACAGATTCTCGTGCTGTACCTATTTATGCCACGACTTCTTATGTCTTCAAAGATTCCGCAACTGCGGCAGGAAGATTTGCTTTAACTGAACCCGGAAATATTTATACTCGCTTAATGAATCCTACTAATGATGTGTTTGAAAAAAGAATTGCTGCACTTGAAAGCGGTGTTGCTGCTCTCGCGACTGCTTCAGGTTCGGCGGCAATAGCTTACGCTGTTCAGAATATCGCGAAAGCCGGAGATCATGTAGTATCTTCAACAAACCTTTACGGAGGCACATTCAATTTATTTGCGAATACTTTACCTGAACAGGGAATTACAACGAGCTTTGTTAATCCTTCAGAGCCTGAAAATTTCGAGAAAGCCATAAAGCCAAACACAAAATTACTTTACGCTGAAACTTTAGGCAATCCTAACTCCGATGTTATTGACATTGAAGCCATAGCCAAAATTGCCCACAAACACGGCTTGCCTTTAATCGTTGATAACACTTTCGCTACACCGTTTTTATGCAGGCCGATTGAATACGGAGCCGATGTTGTTGTACATTCAGCAACGAAATTTATCGGAGGTCATGGAACTGTAATGGGCGGTGTTGTTGTTGACGGAGGAAATTTTGATTGGGCACAAAATGATAAATTTCCCGGACTTTCAAAGCCTAATCCTTCGTATCACGGAATAGTTTTCACTGAGGCTGTCGGAAATCTTGCTTACATTATCAAACTTCGTACAACTTTAATGAGGGATTTAGGAGCTTGCATTTCACCTTTTAATTCATTTATGCTTCTTCAAGGACTTGAAACTTTATCATTAAGAGTTGAAAGACATGTTGAAAACGCATTGAAAGTTGTTGATTTCCTCAAAAATCATACGCAAGTTGCAAAGGTTAATCACCCTTCACTTGAAACAGGAAAACAAAAAGAACTTTACGACAAATATTTCCCGAACGGCGGAGGCTCGATTTTCACGTTTGATATTAAAGGAACTGCCGAAACTGCGAAAAAATTTACGGAGAGCCTTGAATTATTTTCACTGCTTGCGAATGTCGCTGATGTGAAATCGCTAGTAATTCACCCTGCTTCAACAACTCATTCGCAATTATCAGAGGAAGAATTATTATCCTGCGGAATAAGACCTACGACAATAAGGCTTTCAATAGGCACTGAACATATTGATGATATTATCGCAGATTTGAAACACGGTTTTGAAGCTGTGAAATAATTTCGAGAAAAAGGAGGCTTATAGGTCTCCTTTTTTCACGCTACAAAATAATTTCGGTCTCTAAAATTTCTACGGCATTTCTTACGCAATCATCGCATGAACATAAAACTTTTTTGCTCTCATTATCTCCTTTGATAACTTTGCAGATTGAAGCACCGCATTTTGAGACAAATTTGTTATAAATTTCCGCAGCGTCTTTACGAATTGGTTTACCTTGATATTTCATCAAGCCCAAAATCATTTGAGCACCGCACAAAGCACCGCATGTTCCTTCCATGCAGCCCATTCCAAGACCGAAGCCGGCACCGATTTTTCTCAAAGTATCCTCGCTTAATCCTGTTTCTTCAGCAAATACACAAGCTACTGCCTGACAACAATTATAATGTCCGTCTCCTGTTCTTTGTTTTAATTCGACGGCTCTGTTTTGCTTTTCTGACATAAAAATTTTACTCCCTCACAAAAATTTCAGTAATTGTATCACCCCGTTATGTTAGAATACAGGCAGATTTTTATTTTAAGAGGTGAAATTCAATGCCGAATTATGATTATGATGACGCAGCAAAAACGGTAGCGTTTATAAAAAATTTTACTGATGAACAACTTGAGACAGCTATAATTTCAGGTTCAGGACTTGGAGATATTGTTGACGCTATTGAGGATAAAAAATTCTTAGATCCCGAGAAATTTCCCGTGTGGCCTCGTTCGACAGCACCGGGACATTCAGGAAAAATTATCACGGGAAAAATTCATGGCCAAAATGTAATCATGCTTCAAGGTCGGGTACATTTTTACGAAGGACATTCAATGAAAGCCGTAACATTTCCTACGAGGGTTATAGCAATGTTAGGAGTGAAAAATTTCATAGCAACAAATGCTTCTGGAGCTATAAACAAAAATTTTTCGGCAGGCGACGTTATAGCCGTTAGAGATCATATAAATTTTATGGGAACAAATCCTTTAATCGGTGAAAATGATGAACGCTGGAACGCTCGTTTTCCAGACATGAGCAATGCTTATAATCGAGAAATGTTAAAGATTTTGGAAAATATGGGATTGAAAACAGGGGTTTATATCTCATTCACAGGGCCTTCATTTGAGACACCTGCGGAAATTAAAATGGCTGAAATTATGGGAGCTGACCTTGCAGGAATGTCAACTGTACCTGAAGTTATCGTTGCAAATTCAATGGGATTAAAAGTTGCCGTGCTTTCATGTGTAGCTAATATGGCAGCAGGGATTAATCCTGACGCAGCTTTAACAGGTGAGGAAGTTTTAGATAACATGAAAAAAATTTCGGAGAAGCTGGCTAAAATTATTGTAGATTTTGTTGGGAGATTAGATTAAAAATGAAAACGAAAAAAACAAAAAAAAATTTTACGATAACAATTTTTGCATTAGGTTTAATAATTCTTAATGCAGGTTCTTTATATGCTGCTGCATGGGTAAATTTTCCCTTAAGCTGGGACATCGGACAAGCATTTGCAATTTCGATAACTTCAAACGTCGATTATTCACAGCCTACTGTTACATGGCTAAACAGGACAATAAATTTGAACGTTGAACAGGGCGGTGCAGGAAAAATTTCATATGGGCTTTTAGGTTCGGACGTTAGAAACACTAAGGAAGGAAATTACGATATATTATTTGAGTTTGTACAGGGCGGAAAAAAATATAGTGCTTCAGGTACAATAAAATTAAATGCCCGAAAATATCCTCACGAAAATTTAACTGTCAGTCCAAAAATGGTTAATCCTCCGAAAAAAGAAATGAAGCGAATTAAAGAAGAATCAAGATTAGTCGGAGCAGCATTAAAAACAATGACAACTCCAAGACTTTGGACAACACCGCCTCAAC
>CALBPU010000097.1 GCA_937899395.1 uncultured Fretibacterium sp. | reverse complement strand
AAGGAGACTTTAGTACCAAAAACCCAGATTATTTCAGGAAAAACCAATCTGGTCAAAGGAATTACGTGGATGTGGCCTGCCAAGGGAAGTGTGATCCGCAATTTCTCATCACTGAACAAGGGTCTAGATATAGCAGGATCCACAGGACAGAATATTAATGCAGCCGCCGAAGGACAGGTGGTTTATTCAGGTAATGCACTAAGAGGATACGGCAACCTGATCATCATCAACCACAATAATGAATTTCTGTCAGCCTATGCTCATAATGACATGCTGCTGGTAAAAGAGGGACAGAAGGTCAAAAGAGGACAAGTTATTGCCAGAATGGGAGCAACCGATGCATCAAGGGTTATGCTTCACTTTGAGATCCGCTACAAGGGGAACTCGGTAGATCCAAGACATTATTTACCTCAGTATTTAAAATTATTCTTCCATTATCAATAAATGCTTTATGTAATATTTTTTTCTTTTGAGAACTCATTTCTCTTTTATATTCAATGTCCAATAAATCATCTCCTTTTACTTTAATTTCATCCAAATTTTTTATCCTATTAATTTTGTTTTCATTAAGAGAATCAGTTGTTTTGATTTTTTTCAAAACTTTTTTTATATAATCACTATTTAAATTAATTCCAGGTTTAACTGAAGTTAGTTTTAGATCATTACTTTTTTCAATAATGTAACTATAAAAAGGATATTTATCAGTATTTATATTAATAATTGATTTTCGTACTCCTTTTATTTTTAATGGTCTCCTCAAACTTAATACCCAATCTCTCCTGCTAATATTTTCTGTCATTACTTTTTTGTTTTCAATATTATTAATTATTTCTTTTTTATACAAAAAAGAATCAATTTTATTGAAAATTAAATCATCTTTATTTTTATTGCTTTTCTTAAGAAGTAATTTTTCTAGATTTTCTTTATCCACTTTACTTAACTTAGCTTTTTCAATATTATTTTGTTGAATTCTCAAAGATCTATTCAAATTCAATGGTAAATCACTATTATTATATTTTAATTTAGTTTCTTTTTTCATTGAATTGATACGTTTTTTATAATTATCATAAACTAATTTCAGTTTTTTATTATCAATTACTTCAAATTTATTAATATCGAGATAATGGTTTTTTTCCTTTTCTTTCTCAGGTTTAGCTAAAGATAACTTTGATTTTGAAGAATTTGAAATATTCATCATTCCTGTATGCCTTTTTCCCTTTTTTATTCTAAATTGAGATAATTCAGTTATTTCTTGTTTGAGAATCACACATATTAAAAATTTATGCTCAAAAAAGATGATATGCCCGATTGTCCTGTAGCAACTACCGTGAATTTAATAGGCAGCAAATGGAAATTGTTAATCCTTAGAAATTTATTGTCCCGGCCATGTAGGTTTAACGAACTGAAACGTAACATGCCTGGTATAAGCCATAAAGTTTTAACTGAAAGTTTACGTTCAATGGAAAATGACGGCATTGTGAAGCGAAAAATTTATGAGACTAAGCCGAAAAGCGTTGAATATTCATTAACTGAACTGGGATTGACTTTGAAACCCGTATTGCTCGAAATGGAGAAGTGGGGAAATTTTTATAAGTCGAAGAGCATTTAATATTTCCGATGATTTTAATTTACATACCACAAATTTTACGGATTTTGTGATAAGTATAACGAGAATAATTTTACGGAGATGAATTTTTTTGATGGCAGAGAAAATCGGAGTTATAGGTGTAGGGCATTTGGGACAGCATCACGCTAGAATTTATACAGAGCTTCTTGACGCTCAGTTAGTCGGAGTTGCTGACAGTGATTTTGACAGAGCAAAATTTATCGGAGATCATTTGGGAGTGCCTGCTTACGGTTCGCTTGAAGAATTAATCAGGCGCAAGAAACCTGATGCAATTTCCGTTGTAGTTCCGACAAGCCAACACTACGAAATAGCTAAGGCTGCATTAAACGCCGGGATTCATGTGCTAGTTGAAAAGCCCGTAACTATTAAACCTGAAGAAGCCGGAGAACTTTTAGAGATTGCCGACAGAAAAAATTTAGTCCTTCAAGTCGGACATATTGAAAGATTTAACAGCGCAATCCGTTATATATCCGGAATTTCCTGTAAACCTGTTTACCTTGATTCAAGACGTACCGCTCCGTTCAGTCCGAGAATTAATGATGTCGGAGTAGTTTTGGATTTAATGATCCATGATATAGATATTGTGATGTCCCTTGTTGATTCTAAAATTTCAAGGATAGCCGCTACAGGAGCATGTGTATTTACGGATCATGAGGACATTGCAGACGCTCAAATTACGTTTGAAAATGGCGTTGTAGCTCATATACTCGTCAGTAGATGTGCAGAGAAAAAATGCCGTCAGCTTGAAATCGTCGAACGTGAAAGACAGATAACGATCAATTACGAATTACAGACCGTACAAATTTCACGTTGCGTAAATAATGCCGAGGGACAGGTTGAAATCAGAGAAACGCCCGTATTCCCCAAGAGTGAACCGTTAAAATTAGAACTTGCGGATTTCGTGAGATGTGTTAAAGAAAAAAGGCCGCCTGTTGTCGGAGGTAAGGACGGAAAAAGAGCATTGGAAGTTGCGGTAGAGGTATTGCGACAGATTAATAACGGAAATAATTTAAGCAGCGTAAGAAAAGCATGTTAGATAAAAAGCCCTTCTCAAAATTCACAGCTTCCTTTGAGGAGGGCTTAATTTTATTTCTTCGGAACATTAAGAGTTTTTCCTATGCAAGAATGATTTATCGAAGAAATATGTGAGAATGTCCAACACGTTATTAACTTGCGAAGAATTTTTAACACCTGTCTTGCACCATACAGCGAAGTGTTCACAATTATTAAGCGCAAGATTATAACCGCCTTGCCCGATTTTGCTTCTTGCGCGTTTAATTGTTTCATCACCTGAATATAAATGATAATCTTTGAGCTTGATTTCCTTTATAATTTGCCATAAATGAAAAAGTCCGTTCCCTTTATCCGCAGGTGTTAAAGAGGAATCAGAAATACCCTGCGGAGTTTTGGGAAATTTGCAGACGTTAAAATTCTTTGAGCCGTTCAAAAATTCTTCCAGCGAAGTTTCTCGAACTATACCGTTAAAATCATTCGGGTCTGTTGCGCCTGTATAATGAATAACTTTGTTTCCGTCTTTAACGTAAATTCCGTAATGGCTGTACAGTCCGCGATTTACACGAATTACATCGCCGTTTTCAAGCTCTGTTTTATTCAGGGTCTTTTCCCCAAAGCCCTCTTTTATCCTCACGGGCTTCACGCTGGAAATGTACAAATAAATTCGCGTAACGTGAATTTGGCTGAATCGTCATTAATTGCGCGTAACCGTCAAGCAATAATCTTGCGTTGAACATATTTTCACGAATTGCCTTTTCATCGTCGAGGTCTTTTTCCGAAGGTTCTTTGAGCCAAACGTAAGCCAACATTCTGTCATAACGGTCTTTAACTCCTACATCAGTTTGAAGCCATACGATTTTATCGGTTAATTGAGCCTTTGTGAAATCGCTTGCTTCTTTGCCGTAATATTGCACTGGTTTGTTAGGGTGAACCGTTTCGGGAGTATCGACACCCAAAAATCTCACACGTTCCTTCAAATATTTTGTACCGTCTTCAGGCATGAATGAAATTATCGCCGTATCACCGTCAACAACTCTTTCAATTTTCGCCTTATAAACTCTGTTGCGGAGAACTTCAAATGACTGAAGAGCATTGGGGCCTTTATGGTAATGATATTCGCCAGTCTCTTTGTCAAAATGCCCGCCTTGAGCATCGAGTTTACCAGGATGAGCAAATGCCATTGACGATAAAACCATAACTAAAACTAATGCAAACGTAAAAATTCGTTTCATAATAAATCAATTCCTTTCATTAATTGAAAAATAAGTCGTATATGATACGAACGAAAAATAATGATAGCACAACTCCGATAATCGGTCTTACAGCTTTAGCTCCGTTATGCTCAAAAAATTTAGCTCCGATATAATTCCCTGCTATGCTGAACAATCCTGCCGTAATTCCTATCGGGATAATCGCTTTTCCGTTTGTAAAATATACCGCCAACGCCGCAAGATTTGTTGTAAAATTTATAGCCTTTGCAGTACCGTTTGCTTTTTGAATGCTCAAGCGTCCTGCTCCGGCCATTAAAAGCAACATAAAAGTTCCTGCTCCTGGCCCGTAAAATCCGTCGTAAAATCCCATGAAAAACGCTACTAAAACACAAACGATAAATGTTCTATTAGTGATTAAGGAACTTGAATTTTTTTCCTCAATCATTAAATTCTGGCTCTTGAAAACATAATAAGCCGTTACGGGTAAAATCACCAGCATTAAAATTTTGAAATAATAATCGCTGATTAACAATGCCGTTTCAGCTCCCAGTGATGAACCTAACATAGCGAAAATTACTCCGACTATTGCGAGCTTAAAAGGTACATAACCGTCTCTTATAAATTTTGTCAGAGCTATTGATGTTCCCATAACAGAACTTATTTTGTTAGTGCCTATTGCAAAATGTACGGGGAAGCCTGCGATAATATATGCTGGAAGCGTAATCAATCCTCCTCCGCCTCCTATTGCATCAACAACTCCTCCGATAAAAATCAAAGGACATATTATAAATAACTGCGAAATTTGCCAATCCAATTTTAATTCACCTGCTCGTTAAAAATTTTTTACGTGAATTATAATATTAAACATCTTTATTTCGGAGGAAATTTTATGTCATTGAACGAAATTTTATATACGATCTTAATTAAAGGCGGTTCATACTTAACTATTCTCAAAGGTTTGCAGGCAACTGTAAAAATTTCCCTGTTTTCATTATTATTCGGAACGATTTTAGGAGCTTTTGTTTGTATGTTGAGATTGTCCCGTGTGAAGATTTTCAAATTTGTTGCGGAATTTTACATCGTGATTTTGAGAGGCTCACCGGTTTTAATGCTGTTGATGCTGATGTATTACGGTGTTTTTGCCCGCAGCAGCCTTGAAGCCGTTACTATTGCCATTATAACTTTCTCGTTAAATATTGCAGCTCATGTCGCTGAATTGTTGAGAGCCGCAATCAGTGCCGCAGATTACGGACAGGTTGAAGCAGCAAGGACATTAGGATTTTCAGCATGGCAGGCTTTCAGGTTTATAACTTTGCCTCAGATTATAAAAATTTCAAAGCCCGTTTACCATTCGACAATCATAAATTTAATTCAATGGACAAGCGTTGTAGGTTACGTTTCGATTACTGACTTAACCAGAGTTATAAATAATATTGCCTCAAGGACAATGCAGCCTATGATTACGATAATAATCGGAATGTTAATTTATCTCGGACTTGCTTATATTGTTCACGGAATTTTCGCAATTTCAGATTTTTTTGAGAGCAGAAAGGAAGTTGAAGCATGAGTTTAATCGAAGTTAAAAATCTTTGTAAATCTTTCGGTTCATTGAGTGTTTTAAGCGATGTTAATTTGAACGTTGAAGAAGGAGACAGAATTGCAATAATCGGAGGTTCAGGCTGCGGAAAAAGTGTTTTTTTGCGATCACTTGAACTTCTCGAAAAACCTGACAGCGGACAAATATTTATAGACGGTGAAGAGATTACGGCAAAAAATGCTCCATTGAATAAAATTCGTCAGAAAATGGGAATGGTTTATCAAAAATTTTATCTTTTTTCACACATGAATGTCCTTGATAATTTATGCCTTGCTCCCGTAAAAATTTTGAAGATGCCTCGAAAAGAAGCTGAAGCAAATGCCCTTGAATGGCTATCAAAAGTCGGTCTGACTTCAAAAGCAAAATCAATGCCGGGAAAATTATCGGGAGGACAGCAGCAAAGAATTGCAATTTGCCGTTCGTTAATGATGAACCCGAAAGTTTTATTGTTCGATGAACCTACAAGCGCATTAGATCCTACAATGGTAGGAGAAGTTTTAGCGATGATTAGAATGTTATCGAAGCATGACATGACGATGTTAATCGTTACTCACGAAATGAATTTTGCCCGTGAAGTTGCGAATAAAGTTTTATTTTTTGCAGACAGAGGAATTTATGAACAGGGAACGCCTGCGGAAATTTTCGACGCTCCTAAACGTGAAAAAACGATTTCATTCATAAAGAAATTAAAATATTTCACTTACGAAATAACTCAAAGAAATTTTGACTTAATGGAAATGCACGGAGGCATTCGTAATTTCACCGAAAAATACGGATTGGCTCAAAAACTTGCTAACCGTCTTGAAATTTGTTGTGAAGAACTTGTTTATGAGATGATTTCGGGTTGTTATGACGGTAACGAGGACATTAAAATTAATCTTGAGATTTTATATTCGGAAGCAGATTTATCGACAGTTATTAATCTCACAAGCGCAGGGAAAAAATTTAATCCCTTTGAATTTTCAGATGATGACGATTTAGCCCATTTAGGCGTAACGATTTTGAAGAGGATAGCCAAAGAGGAAATCAGTTACGATTATTCGGACGGTCTTAACAAAATTCAGGTTACTTTATAATTTTAAGGGAGCGGAGCTTATCCCCTCAAAACATCTAAAGCTCCGTTCCACATATCCCTTCCAGTTGTTACGACGGATAAATTTGCTTCGTATGCTCTGCTTGCAACCAACATGTCCGTCATCTCACGAACAAGATTGACATTAGGATAAGCAACATAACCGTCCTCGTTTGCGTCAGGGTGATCAGGTTGATAGGTCATTCGAGGTGCGCCTTGGTCTTCGGAAATTCCTATAACTCTTACGCCTCCTATATCATGATAACCGCCGATTGTATTGTCGAGCATCTCCGAAAAAACAGGAACTCTCCGTTTATAAGGCCCTCCTGCTTTAGTCCTTGTTGTGTTAATGTTAGCAAGGTTCGATGAAATCGTATCCATCCATAACCTGTGAGCCGTTAATGAACTTCCTGCAATTTCCATACTGTCAAAAATTTTCATGATTAATAATTTCTCCTTATATAATTATAATTATCTTCCGGCAATAACGGATTTAAGCGTTGTTAATTTGTTTGACGCAACCCTCATAAAGCCCGTGTACATCATTCGGGTTTCAGCAAGCACTGCCATTTCTCTTTCAGGATCAACGTTATTGAGGTCAAGCCTGTATTGTTCGTCCATAATTTTTACGTCAGCAGCATGAACATCTTTTATTTTGAGAGGGTGCGAAGGAATATGTCCTGCGTTAGTAACGGTCATGTGCAATTTTTTATCCTGTTCCATAACCTCACGCATTTGATCTTCAAATGAAACATTATGCCTTGCGTAACCTGGTGTGTTGGCATTAGCAACATTTTTGGTTACGGCTTGAAATCTTTGTGCAAGACATTCGGATTCTTTTTCAATGACGCTCCAAGTATAATCTCCAAGCATTTAATTAAATTTCGCTCCCTTAAAAAATATTATTTCAAATTATACACCGTTTAGAATTTTAATCATGAAAAAGACGGAGATTGCAAAAAATTTTGCGTGTTATAATCTTCAGACAGAAATTTTTAGTATTCATTCAAATTTTTTCAGGAAAATATTTTTTTGGTAAGGGCAGAGGTTATAATGCCTGTTGCAAAAAATTAATTATATCGTCTAGGGGGTATTCTTAAAATATGATTAAACTTTATGATGAAGGCGTTTATTTAATCAACGGTTCAAAAGTAGTACCTGAAAGTCAAGCCGGTAATCAATATAACAAGGCTGAAGCTAAGAAAGGAACAATCGCTTACGGCATTTTGAAATCTCATAACACTGCCGACAATATGGATCATTTGAGAATTAAATTTGATTCAATGGCATCACATGATATTACGTTCGTAGGAATTATTCAGACAGCAAGAGCTTCAGGAATGAAAAAATTCCCGCTTCCTTACGTAATGACAAACTGTCATAACTCACTCTGTGCAGTTGGCGGAACAATTAATGATGATGACCACTATTTCGGGTTAAGTGCTGCGAAAAAATACGGCGGAATTTATGTTCCTCCTCACATTGCAGTTATTCATCAGTTTATGCGTGAAATGTTTGCAGGCTGCGGAAAAATGATTCTCGGTTCAGACTCACACACACGTTACGGAGCACTCGGAACAATGGCAATCGGCGAAGGCGGCGGAGAACTTGTAAAGCAGTTATTACAAGATACTTATGATGTTGCATATCCCGGAGTTGTTGCGATTTATCTTACAGGCAAACCTGCTCCTTATGTTGGACCTCATGATATTGCGCTCGCAATCGTCAAAGCAGTATTTGAAAAAGGCTATGTGAAAAATAAAGTTATGGAATTCGTCGGACCCGGTGTTGCATCAATGACCACTGATTACAGAAACGGTGTTGACGTTATGACGACTGAGACAACATGTCTTTCATCAGTTTGGAAAACCGACAGCGACACGAAAGCATTCTTAGCTGAACATGGCCGTGAGGGTGATTACAAAGAACTTAATCCGGCAGATGTTGCTTACTATGACGGCTGCGTAGAAATTGATTTGTCAACAATCAAACCGATGATCGCTCTTCCGTTCCACCCGTCAAATGCTTACACGATCAAAGAATTTTACGAGAATATGAAAGATATTCTTGCCGACACCGAAAAGAGAGCCGAAAAAGTCGCAGGAGGCAGAGCACACTTCACACTCATGGACAAGATTACGCCGGACGGAAAATTAATGGTTCAACAGGGAGTAATCGGAGGCTGCGCAGGCGGTAACTACACAAACGTTGTCGAAGCTGCACACGCTCTTAAAGGCAAGACATGCGGATTTGATGAGTTCTATCTCAGCGTTTACCCGTCATCACAGCCTGTATTCGTTGATCTTGACCGTAAAGGCTACTTGGCTGATCTCATGGACGCTGGCGCAATTATCAGAACAGCATTCTGCGGCCCGTGCTTCGGAGCTGGCGATACACCTGCAAACAACGCTCTTTCAATCCGTCATACAACACGTAACTTCCCGAACCGTGAAGGATCAAAACCCGGTAACGGTCAAATGGCGGCAGTTGCACTTATGGACGCTCGTTCAATCGCTGCGACGGCTGCTAACGGCGGTAAACTTACAAGCGCAGAAGAGCTTGACTGCTGGGGTGATATTCCTGCTTACCACTATGATGACAAGGCTTATAAGTCAAGAGTTTACTGGGGCTTCGGTAAAGCTAACCTTGAAAATGAAATCCGTTTCGGGCCGAACATTAAGGACTGGCCTGAGCAGGAAGCACTTGCGGATAACGTTCTTCTTCGTGTTGTATCAAAGATTCTTGACGAAGTTACAACAACTGACGAACTTATTCCGTCAGGCGAAACTTCATCATTCAGATCCAATCCTCTCGGACTTGCTGAATTTACACTTTCAAGAAGAGATCCTCAGTATGTCGGAAAGGCGAAAGAAGTTCAGAAGATTGAGTACGCAAGACTTAAAGGCGAAGATCCTGCGAATGGCGAAATGTCTGAAGTGTACGCAGCAATCAAGACCATTCCTGGACAGGAAAATGTCAGCTCAATGGACATTGAGTTCGGTTCAACGATTTATGCTAACAAACCCGGAGACGGTTCAGCACGTGAACAGGCTGCTTCATGTCAGAGAGTTCTCGGAGCACTTGCAAACGTTACTCAAGAATATGCGACAAAGCGTTATCGCTCGAACTGCATGAACTGGGGTATGATCCCGTTCCATCTCAAGGGCGAACCGAATTTTGAAGTCGGTGATTATTTCTATGTACCGGGTATTCGCAAGGCACTTGATGATAATGCACTTGAGAGCATTAAGGCTTATGTAATCAAAGGCGGAAAAGCGGAAGAAGTAGAGCTTTATATTCAGCCTATGACCGATAACGAAAGAGATATTGTCAAGGCAGGCTGCTTAATCAATTTCAACCGCAACAGAGCACGTTAAACAAAGAAAATAACGCCCTCTTGTTTTCCTCACATATGTATTACGCAAGAGGTAGTTATTAACATAAAAACAAATTAATTTTGAAGGGAGTTTTACAATATGGGCAAGATTAAAATGGCAAACCCGATCGTCGAGATGGACGGCGACGAAATGACGAGAGTATTGTGGCAGATTATCAAAGATGATCTCCTTGCACCTTTCGTTGAACTTAACACAGAATATTACGATTTAGGTTTGCCTAAGAGAGACGAAACACGCGATAAAATCACTTGGGAAGCTGCTGAGGCAATCAAGAAATATCATGTAGGCGTTAAGTGTGCAACAATCACTCCGAACAAACAAAGAGTTGAGGAATATAACCTTCACGAAATGTGGAAATCACCTAACGGAACAATTCGTGCAGTCCTTGACGGAACAGTTTTCAGAGCACCGATTTTAACGAAAGTAATCAAGCCTGTTGTCAAAAATTGGCATAAACCGATTACAATCGCTCGTCATGCTTATGGCGATGTCTATCGCGGAACTGAATACAGAGTACCAGAACCCGGCAAGGCTGAATTAGTTTTCACAGGCAAAAACGGCGCTTCATTTCGTGAGACAGTCTATGATTATGAGTGCCCCGGCGTTCTTCAGTCAATGTACAACAAAGACACCTCGATAAAATCATTCGCACGAAGCTGCTTCGAGTACGCTCTTTCAACAAAGCAGGATATTTGGTTTGCAACGAAGGACACAATTTCAAAGCAGTATGACCAGACATTCAAACTTTTGTTCCAGGAAATTTTTGATAATGAGTACAAAGCAAAATTTGAAGCGGCAGGAATTACATATTTCTATACGTTAATTGATGACGCAGTAGCAAGAGTTATGCGTTCAGAGGGCGGATTTATTTGGGCCTGCAAAAACTATGACGGCGATGTTATGAGCGATATGGTCTCAACGGCTTTCGGTTCACTTGCAATGATGACAAGCGTACTTGTTTCACCTGACGGCAATTTTGAATATGAAGCTGCACACGGAACAGTTACAAAACACTTCTACCGTTACAGAGACGAGGGCAAAATGACCTCAACCAACCCTGTTGCAACAATCTTTGCATGGAGCGGAGCACTTCGTAAACGCGGCGAACTTGACGGCACTAATGACCTTGTAGAATTTGCAAACAAACTTGAAAAGGCCACAATCGACACAATCGAGGGCGGCGTTATGACAAAAGACCTTTCAGCACTTTGTGAAGGTGTTGTACCTCACGTTGTTGACTCGAAGGAATTTATCAAGGCAATCGCTGCTAAGTTATAAAATTTGCATTAAGCGTTATAATTTTTCCGCAGGGCTTTTAATTTGGGGAGTTCTGCGGATTAATTTTTTATGGAGGATTAAATTTTTATCATGGTTGAAGCTGAAGAAATGGTTGCTGAAAAAATTGATTGGGGACGTGCTCCTGCTGATACTCCTGTTTGTATTGATAAGGAAATTTATTTGCGTGATATAGTTCAAACGATTCTTGACGGTTTTGAAACAACTGAAGAAGTAATGGAAGAACTTTCATTGACTCAAGATGATGAAGGAGTAAATGAAATTCCCGCAATCCTTGATATTTTTGTTCCGGTTATAAACGCTTGGAAAACAGGTTCGTGCGGAATGGGCTGCGCAGGTTGTACAGGAAGCTGCGGAGGTTAATAAAAAAATTTTCCCCCCTCATTAAAATTTTAGTGAGAGGGGAAATTTTATTTTTCAAAATTATTTTTCGATGTTCAAAATTTCATCAAAGCCCGTTACTTCAAAGATGTCTTGAATTTCCTGACTGATATTTTTCACGGTCATTGTTCCCTGCTTGTTCATAGTTTTCTGCGCCTTGAGCAATACCCTAAGTCCCGCTGATGAAATATATACAAGCTTCTTCATGTCGATTACCAACGTTTTGACATCATTAAGGCTGTTTGAAAGTTCAGACTCAAGCTGCGGTGCTGTCGTTGTGTCCAATCTGCCGTCGAGTGCGACAGTAAGTTCGTTTCCGTTTGCTTCTTTGTTGATTAACATTTTTAGTTGCCTCCATTAAAATTTTTTTGCACAGTTAATTCTATGCTGTCCTTGCGAACCCCTACTGTAACATCATCGGCTATGTTCGCAATTATTGACTTCTCAAGCTCGTCCCATGCTTCAAGAGCAACAGGATTTTCGGAACGTTCGGATTTTACCTCAGATTTATATTTTTGCATTGACCACGAATAAATTGCTTCCGACATGGCCGTATCTACAACTCCTAAAGTTCCGTAATTAAACATTCCTGTACCGTATTCAGACTGAAGCGCGAAACTTTCCTCCATGCTATAAAGTCCCGCTTCTATTATCTCACGAATCTTTTCCATTATTCCGAGTGCTGCGGAATTTTTGCCTTCTGTTGAAACTGAGACAAGTTCACGGCGTTTTTGGTAATCAAGTTCGGATTTTGCTTTGAGGCAAAGTTTGCAGTTAAAATTTTTCTCCTCAATCCAAAATTCTGCCGTAAAATTTCCCGTAATTGCTCTGACCATACTCAACATTTCTTCCGCAAGCAATCTTAAATGAAAGCGTTTTTTTCGTTCAAGCTTCATCAAGTCAGCTACATGTTCGGTTAGTTCAAGTGCTTCATTCATGCCTGAACCGTTGTTCGAGATTTTAATTTTTTCCGTTGTCATTTTTTCATCTCCCTAATCAAAAAAACCTCCGCTATTTTTTAGAGTTATTATAGCCTCATTTTTCCATGAATAATAAGGTACTGAAAGAATTACTCCTTCAGGAACATCTTTGAAAAGTTCACCGAAAGGTTTATTTTCGTCTATGTTGCTTTCCTTTGTAATGTACCAGAACACAACATCAGCCCTTCCTGATAAAAGAGCAAATGACCTTCCTCCTGCTTCAACATTTACGAATTCTATATTTTTTTCGAGCCTTCTGCCTATTTCCGCCAAAACTGCCGTATTAAATCCCGCCGGCTTTCCATCTCCTGCAAACATATCAACAGGCGGCATATCTCCCGTTACAGCAATTCTTATAACAGGAGCATCTTTGAAAGACTGAGCTTTTATTGATGTATAATCTCTTGCGTCAAAATTGATGATATATTTATCTCTAAGTGCATCAAGCGTACCGTCTTCTTTCATTTCGTTAATAGTTTTGTCGAACTCTCTTTGAAGCTCAATGTCTTTTTCTTTGAACCCGAAAGAAATTTTTGAAGATAAAATATCCGTCAAAAATCTGATCTTACATGCACTATTCATGGCAACAAGATAAAATCCTACGCTTTCAGGCAAAATAAATTCGTCTATTCTTCCTGCTTTCATATTCATAATTGCAGACATCAGAGAATTACAAAAATATACGGCATGAGGTTCATTGATAATTGAGCTGATAAAATTTTTCGGCGGCTTTTCGTTAATTAAAGGTGAAAAAGCATCAGACGAAACCAAAAACTCGCGAAATTTATCCAAACCGTCCTGAAACCTGTCCTGAGTTGTCCCAAGAGGCGTAAGTATTCCGACACGTACGGAGTTCTCATTTTTTTCAGCGGCAAAACTCAACACTGAAAATATAATGACAAAACAAAAAGCCAAAAGTATTTTTTTTCTCATAAAATTAAAATTCTCCATTTCGTTTTCAAACTTAATAAAAAAATTGTAGCATTTCTTTTATAGTCAGACAAATATTATAATTAACATAATAATTTTTTGTGAAAGGAAATTTTAATATGAAACTGAAAAAATTTTTGTTAATATTAACCTTTATCATTTTATTAACGGAATGCCTTTTCGCTGAAGAAAATGATTATGTCGGATTTTTAACGAGGCTTGAAACAACTCCCGAAGAATTTTACATGCTCATGAAAAATTCTTGGGCAACAAAAGGTTGGGCAATTCTCGGAGGAGATCATTCAACGAGCAAAGCAAAATTTTTCGACACATTAATGTTAATGCAAATGGCATTGGATCGCGGAGATATTGACGAAATGATTTTGCCTGATTTTGTCGCCGAATATCTTTTGAAGATTAATAAAAATTACGCTCCTTCATGTATTTCAAACTCAGGAAATATGAATTTGTGTTTCGGATTCATGAAGGACAACAGAGCCTTATTAAACAAATGGAATAGTGCTTTAATTTCAATGAGAAATGATTTCACGCTTGCGGGTCTTTATCAGAAGTACATCAAAAATTTTCCCAAAGATGATTCGTATGATTACATTTACGGAATAAATTCTAAGACGAAGAAAAAACAAAACGAAATTAAATTTGAACATTTCAAAGACGCTCCTACCGTCAGAGTTGCAATTACGGGAGATTTACCTCCTGTTGATTTTATCGCTGAAGACGGAATGCCCGCAGGTTACAGCACTGCGGTTTTAGCGGAGATTGGAAAGCGTTTGAAGGTTAATATTTTTCTCGTGAATGTCAACGCAGGAGCAAGGACAGCAGCCCTTACATCAGGAAGAGCCGATGTTGTTTTCTGGTACGAAGTTAATAAGGCTCTAGAAACTCAACCCGATGTCCCGAACAACGTGATTTTGTCCGAACCTTATCTCGAATGGAACACGTTTGTTCATTTGCAGAAAAATTAACCCCCCTTTATAAGGGGGCTGTATCTTCATTATTTTTTCCGTTTAAGTTTGAATGTCATTCCCAAAAATATTAGCGCAATCGTTCGAACACTTCCGACTTCACAGCCGCTGCTACTGCTATCACTTTTACTTGTTCCGCCTGTATATGCTATCGTCATACTTACAGGAGATCCTCCGAGTTGTGAACTTGTGAAGGTGTTTAACAAAGTTCCGTCTTCAGCATTATAAAAGCGAATTTCATCACCGAGAATTGCTGCGAGAACTTTATCATGTCGAAGAAGTTGAAGATTTGAACTTGAAGTGTTTACAGTTACGGTCGAAAAATCTGAAGTATCGTCCGTGTAATGCAGCAACGTATCAACATAAACATCGTCCGATTGACTTTGTGTTGCATATAAAATTCCGTAGCCCGTATCACTTTGCAATGATTTTACAGGTGCATCGGTGCTTACGACTGTCGTGAATGTCGAGCCGCTTAAAACATCAATACCTTTTGAACGTGTAAATGCTAATCTTCTGTTAATCCACGTCATTGAAGTCATATCGTTATTAATACCTTCAAATGATGAAAAAGCTTCAACACCTGTATTTAATTGTCCGTCAAACATAAATACAGCATCGTTATATTCATCGTCCTGATTATCAATTAAAGCAAGGACTCTGTTACCGTTTATAGCAACTCCCTTAACTTCTCGAGCAACATCATCGCTTGTTTTGGGAGTGCAATCAAATTGCCTTTTCATAGTCATCGTATCCGTATCAATATCAATAAGTCCCGAAGGTGTTGCAAAATATAATGACCTTCCGTTATTTGAAAATGCCGTAGCGGTTGTGCCTTTTACATCTGTCAAAAATATCGGTTCAGAATCAACAGGCGATGAAAGATCGTTAAAGGGAAATCTCTGAACAGTATCTCCGGAATCTAAACGGTCAATTAACATTACATAATTGTTATCGTCTTTATCTCTGTACGATGAAAGGAACGGATTTGTTACGGAGCCTGAATATTTAACTCCGTCAAAAGTTATGACATCACCGCTGGAATTGCTTGAAATTTTTATGAAACCGATTTTTCCGTTTGAAGTCGAATAAACTATATCAGCCGATGAAATTCCACAAAAAAGCATTAACAAAAATATTAAACTTAC
Source organism: uncultured Fretibacterium sp. (assembly GCA_937899395.1). Lineage (GTDB taxonomy): Bacteria > Synergistota > Synergistia > Synergistales > Aminobacteriaceae > JAFUXM01. Next base: position 2,299 of record CALBPU010000097.1, on the reverse strand, counting down.
CAAAAATTTTTTCATAATAAATTATTTCCCCTTTCGAGTTTTAGTATTAGATTTTTTCACAGACGTATTTTTATCTTTAGCCCGTAATTCTTTTACGGTTGCAAGAACTTTGTTAGCAAATTTTTCATTCCCTGCGCTGTAACGTAATAATCCTCCTTTCAAGCTGTCAGACTTCGACATACAATAAGCAAAAACTTCAGTTCCGTATAAAATATTAATCCTTGCGTTAAATAGTCCTTTAGCGTTTTTGACTTTGGGAAATTTTTTCATAACGGCTTTTGAATGTGCTTTCCAATGTATTTGCATAAGTCCGTAATCTCCTCCCTTTGAAACAGCTTTATTATTAACTGTTGATTCGTGGACGATTATAGCGGCGATTGCGTAAGGGTCTTGTTTGAATTTGTTACAGACCTCAATAATTATTTCAGAATAATTTTTTGCGGTCTTATGAGCTAAACCCGGATTAACTTTCGTGAAAAGCTCTATAATATTTTCAGCCTTTGAACTTGCGAGAGCCTCATTAAAATTTGCAAACAGAATTAAAAGCGCAAATGTAAATCCCAATAAAAATTTTATTCTAATTTTATTTTTAATCATTTCTTTTTCGCCTTAGTTTTAGGTTGCTTTGTAGTAGATAGCCTAAGCTCTTTAAGGCCGGGTTCACCTAGAATCTCTTTACCTTTCCCGTAACGTTCAACAGCTTCACGCCATGTCCCGTCTTCATCAGGTGAATAATCTCCGATTGCTTTCCTTAATGCTACAAGTGCCACGTACATATTTTTTACTGCATCAAGATATTCGGTTCTGACTGCCTGATAAGCTGTTTGAGCATTGATTAAATCAATTTGAGCTCCCATTCCTTCGGAGTACATTAATTCGGTAATTCTTAATTCCTCCTCCGAACGTTCAACTTGTCTTTGTTTATCCTGTTCAGATGCGGAAGCGTTGCGCCAATTATTAATTGCTACCGTAATATCGCGCCTCGTAGATTCTTTTAAGTTCTCTAAATTTGCCTCAGCCGCTTGAATTAATCTGTCAGCATTCATCACTTTATATTTCGTTTGATTTCCATCTACGATCGGAATAGTGAGGGTTAAAGAAGCTCCGGCTTCTCCATGATTAGGGGTTGCATAGGCTTCAGGGTCTGACCACGGTGTCCATTGAAAACCGAAATCGAGAGTAGGCGATAAACCTTTAGCCGTTAATTTCTTGACGATTTTTGCACGTTCAAGATTAATTCTTGCTGCTCTTAAATCAGGTCGAACTTCCAAAGCATTTTCATAATTCATAGAGACATCAAATTCAGGAACCTTTAATTCTTCCTCAACAGGTTCAACGTCGAGACCTCCGGCCATGAATGAAAGTTCAGCGAGAAGATTTAAGTAAGTTGTTTCGGCATTTTTAACGAGGCTTTCAGCTTCGACAACTTGAGCTTCGCTTCTAACGATGTCAAGTTTCGGGATTAATTCCTGATTATATTTTTCAAGAGTTACTCTGTGATTTTCGGAACGTTGTAGAAGAATCTCACGTTGAAGTTTCATATTTTCCCTTGCAAGGACTGCTGACCACCAAATCTCTTCAGCTCCTGCGACTAAAGTATTAACATTGTTGTCAAAATTTGCTCTTGAAGCTTCATAACCGAGAATATTTTGTTTCTCATCAAGTTTATAACTGCCTGAAATATCGATTCGTTGAGTTAATCTCAAGCCTAAATTACCGACAGAAACGTGATAATTTTTAGCATTTCCTGAATTTTGAGCGGTCGCAAATGAACCGTTGAGTGAGGCATTAACGCTTGGCCTTTGATAACCTACCGATGCAAGCACCGAATAATAACCTGCTTCAACATTTTTAATCCCTGCTTTGAGCGAATAATTATTGAGTAAAAGCTCGTTAATATATTGCGGTAAAGTCATTGATACAGACGCAAATGACACGGTAGGAAAAATAAAAATTGATGAAAAAATCAAAAAGCGTTTCATAAAATTCATAACGAGTAATCACCTTAAAATATCTTAAAAATTTTTTTCGTAATTATACTCTAATAACAATTCTTGTAAAATTCAAATCATAAAAAACTTGACGCAAAAATTTTCGAGAGTATAATTATCTCCTGTCATACTTCACCATCTTAGTTAAAGAAGTGCGGGGGTGGCGGAATTGGTAGACGCGCAAGACTAAGGATCTTGTGACCAATTTAAGTGTCGTAGGAGTTCGATTCTCCTCCTCCGCATCACTTTATAAGCCGGGCTGGTGGAATGGTAGACACACGGGACTTAAAATCCCGAGGGCGTAAAGT
>CALBPU010000096.1 GCA_937899395.1 uncultured Fretibacterium sp. | reverse complement strand
CTATGACTGGCATAAGCCGATCTACTATCGCAAGGGCAAGAGCCGTTCAAAAACTTATATTTAATTAATAAGAAGTAATATACATAGTAAGAAAGCATATTAGGCATAATATATATAATAATTTCCTATAATAACAAGTTTTTATCTTATATATTTTTGCATATGAAGCATATTAAAAAATATATGCAGTATATAAGACATTAGAAGCATACGAAATTAAGTTGAGAATATTTTTCCGTTCGCAAAAATTTGAATTTATACTTTGGGAATAAAAAAAATCTCGGTTTTCAGAATCGGGACAAAGAAAAAATCTGCTCTATAAAATTTTGACAAATTATCATCATAAAAATATAATAACGTTAAAGGCATATGATTTAAGCATATGAAATATAAAAAAATTATATAAATATCTGTAATTTTAGTAAAAAATATTCATATGTTTAAGCATAATAAGCATATGTTATAAACATTTAAGATATTCAAAGCATATGAGGTGAAAAATTGAAAACTTTTATTCTTGCGAATCAAAAGGGCGGTGTCGGAAAATCCACTTCTGCCGTTAACATAGCGTCAATCCTCCAAAGCATAGGGAATAACGTTTTATTTATCGATGCAGATCCGCAGGGAAATTCTACGGATTCTTTCAAAGCAAAAATTAAAGACGTTCCTACGCTTTATGATGTAATTCTCGACGATGAACGTATTCCTATCGCGGAAGCCGTCCAAAAACTCGAAATGGGTGATATTGTCGCTTCCGATCCGCTTCTGACGAAAGCCGATTCAATTCTTCTCAATGACGTTGAGGGCATTTACCGTTTTCAAGATGCTCTGGCAAATTTCTCAGGCTATGATTTTATCATCATTGATACCGCACCATCAATGAACAGTCTGCTTCACTCATGTCTTATCGCGGCTGACCGCGTTATCATTCCAGTTACGGCAGACCGATACGCAATTCAAGGGCTTTATCAGCTGAACGACACGATTAACGCCGTTAAACGCCGCCAAAATAATAAATTAAAAATTTCGGGACTGCTCCTGACAAAGTATTCTGAAAGACGTTTGCTGGACAAAGAAGTCAAAGAAACTTTGGAAAAAACTGCCCGAGAGATGGACACAAAATTATTTTCGACAACAATACGAGAGAGCGTCAAAGTCAAAGAAGCACAAGCCCTTAGAGCCTGTTCAGTATCTCTTTAACATGAGACGTATGAAAACCAGATTGACCAATTGAAGCGTATTATAAATTTTACGCTCGCAGTTTTTCCAAAATCTGTGATATTTGTCAAGCCAGCCAAAAGTTCTTTCGACAATCCAGCGTTTAGGGATAACTTCAAATTTATGTAACTCATTGCGTTTAGCAACCTCAACAACAGCTCCTGTGAGTTCTTTCACTTCGCTCGCAAAGCTATCGCCGGTATAACCGCCATCAACCAGAAATTTGAGTAATCGTGGAAATACATTTATGTCGGAGGACTTGTAAATGTCCATCATCAATATTGCTCCCTCTCGATCTGTGATATTTGCCGGAGTTACGAGGAGCATATGAGGTAAACCCAATGTATCAACTGCAATATGAAGTTTTATTCCAGTTTTTTTTTGCCAGCATCATAACCTTTTTCTTCGGGTATATCTGAATTTTGGATTGTCTTGGAATCAAGTATCAACATCGATGTTTGCGGAAGACGGCCAGAATGGTATCGAATATCTTCGACCAATACTTCTCTAGCAAAATCAAGTATACTTGTTCCATCTTCAAAATGTGGTTTTGACCAAATATCATAATGGTAACGAACATTTCCCCATTTAGGAAAATCGTGAGGAATAGCACGCCAAGTACACCCTTCTTTTATGAAATATAAAACTGCACAGAAAACGTCGTATAAATCATATTTTCTAGGATGAGTTTTCTTTGTAGCTTCCTCCAAAAGAGGTCTGATTATCTCAAATTGTTCGCGAGTAATATCGCTGGGGTATGTTCGTCTCATGTTTTATCTGAACTCCTCAAATTAAATTTCGGAGGATTATATCATGATTTCCGGAGATACTGAACAGGCTCTTAGAAACTCCCTGATGAATTACGCGCCCGACTCTACAACCGCGTCTGATTATAATAATTTCGTTAATGAACTTTTGAAAGAAGAGGCATAAAAACATGGCAAGAAAAAAATTTCCAGACCTTGCGGAAGATTTTTCTGAAAGCGTTCCGGCACATTTTGATACTCAACAAGCTCCGCAAGCGCGTCCCGAAAACGAAAGTACTTACATTTCAAGAGCCGTAGCAAGTCAGATAGAAAATTCGAGACAGAACAAAGTTATCGAAAACCGCAATTTGGAACTCGGAATGTCCCAAGGGCGCAAAGGTCTGAAACTTAAACGCATGACTATGGCATTCTCAGACATGAATTATGATTTCATGAGAACTTATGCACGTCAAAAAGGAATCAGTGCGACTCAGCTTGTTAATGATCTGCTTTCGGAACTCCGCAAAGCCGTTTATAAATATTGACGATTTCAACGACTGTCAGAACTGAGTACAGAAAAAAGCGATTTCTATTGATGTTCAGAAGCATAAATGGAATAATATTTTCATGAAAGGCAGGGGCTAAGTAACTGTTAAAAATATCTTATAAAACTATATAAATATTTTCTTGATTTTATAAATTATCTCTGTTATAATTTTTATAAGGGAGGTAATGAGTTGAGTAAGTATTATTCAATCCGAAATTTTTCAAAAATACTCGGTGTTACACCACAAACTTTGAGAAATTGGGATAAATCTGGGAAATTAAGGCCACATCATACAACACAAAGTGGTTATCGCTACTATTCCAGTGAACAATTGGCGAATATTACTAATGTTCAAGGGATTGATAGGATAACTATTGGATATTGTCGTGTATCTAGCTATAAGCAAAAAGATGACCTCGAACGGCAGGTTGATAATATGCATACTTACTTGTTGGCACAAGGTAAGCCATTTCGCATTATCCAAGATATAGGAAGTGGAATTAATTATCATAATAAAGGTCTTGTTGAGCTTATTCACCTTATTAACGACAATCTTGTTGAGAAATTAGTAGTATTGTATAAAGACAGGCTCTTGCGCTTTGGTTTTGAATTAGTCGAAGAAATCGCTAAATTACATAATTGTAAAGTCGAAATTATTGACCATACAGAGAAGACGGAACAACAAGAGCTTGTGGAGGATTTAGTGCAAATAATCACTGTGTTCAGTTGTAAGCTACAGGGTAAACGTGCGCATAAGGCTAAAAAGCTGGTGGAGGAATTACTCAATGATAAAGACAATTAGAGTAATGATAATTCCAAATAATAAGCAACGGACACGATTATTTCAATTTGCTGGAACAGCCCGATTTGCGTATAACTGGGCATTACAAGAAGAGAAGAAAAATCATGAAGCTGGTGAAAAATTCTTATCTGACTACGAACTTCGCAAACGCTTTACTCAGCTTAAGCAAGAGGACAAATATAAGTGGCTTTATACAATCAGCAATAATGTATGTAAACAGGCTATAAAAGATGCCGTGATAGCGTACAAAAAATTTTTTGATGGATTGGCAAAATTTCCCAAATATAAGAGCAGAAAACGTAACAGACCAAGTTTCTACGCAGATCCGTTAAAGATAAAATTTACGAATACGCATGTAAAGTTGGAAGCTATAGCATTAAGCAGGAAAAACTCCAAACAACAGCTTAACTGGTTTAGGCTTGCCGAGCATGAAAGAATCCCTGTTAATACAAAGTATTTTAATCCTAGAGTATCATTTGATGGTATAAACTGGTTTTTAACAGTAGGCATTGAATATGATGCCCACTCTACTAAAAAATGTATTAAGACTGGGATTGGAATTGATGTAGGAGTAAAAGACCTTGCAATATGTAGCTCAGGTCATTTTTACAAGAACATCAATAAAACGAGGCGAATGAGACGCCTGAAACAGAGAGGACGCAGGTTGCAGCGGCAAATCTCACGAAAATATATCAAGAACAAGAAAGGAGAAAGTTATCAGAAAACACGCAACATTGTAAAAAGTGAGAAGAAGCTCATAACGTTAAATCACCGACTTACGAACATCAGGACTAATTACATTCAGCAAATAACAACTGAAATCATAAAACGAGAACCAAGTTTTGTGGTAATGGAAGATTTGAATGTAAAGGGAATGATGAAAAATAAACATCTGGCAAAGGCAGTCCAAGAACAGAAGTTAGCAGAATTTTACAGAATAATGCAGTACAAATGTAATTGGAATGGAATAATTTTTATTACAGCAGATAGATTTTATGCTTCGAGCAAAATATGTTCAGAATGTGGTAATAAAAAATTGGATTTGAAATTATCCGATAGAACTTACAGATGTGAACATTGCGGAACTGTAATAAACAGAGATCTAAATGCCAGTGTGAATTTGTATCACTATGGGAAATTAGCAGTTAATCACTAACAAGATACTGTTAATGTGTACCGATACGTTAGTCGGGAATTTAAGCCTCTGGAGCATCATACCAAAAGTGAGTAGCAGAAACATCGTGAAAGCTGATGCGATGAATGAGGAATGAAACATAAGAGTTAATTTATAACTTTTTATAAGTTTTCTGTAACGGCGATTATACAAAGGCATTATCAGTTGAAACTACCGTTTTATATGCCGATCCGCCATACAATTCAAGAGAATATCTGCCTAATTATCATGTGATGGAAACTATCGCAAGATACGACTATCCGAATATCAAAGGCGTTACAGGTATTCGTGAATATAGTAAAGAAAAAAGCGTTTTTTGTAAAAAAGCAACAGTTGTAAATGCTTTTGACATATTATTGAAGAATGCTCGCAGTAAGTATTAAATTCTTTTACTTGTTTTATATGAGAACATATGATATTATATAAATAAATCAAATGGAGGAGTGTAAAGTTTTTTGAA
>CALBPU010000095.1 GCA_937899395.1 uncultured Fretibacterium sp. | reverse complement strand
AAGCTATAAATTTACTGAGTTTTATAATTTATATTTAACTGTTATTCAGCCTCCTGAAAAATATTTTTTGTTCACCTTCGGAAATTTTTACTTCAAAATTTTCATTGATTTCATAATTATAACGTTCTCTTAATTTGTCCTTTATATTTCCCTTCATATTGCTCAACATGCCGATGGCTTTTCCGTTTTTAGCTGCAATCCAGATTTCATTGACACCCAAATTATACGGATAAGAAAAATTTGCGAGATAACCTACAACATTGCCCCAAGCTCTTCGCAAGTCCTTGAGAATTTCAACACGTTTCGCAGCTTCGGGAAAAAGTTTCGCTACATCTATGACGATTTTTTCGTCTTCTTCATTTAACATTTTTACTCCGTTCATTTCGAGCCAATATTACGGAAATTAATTGAACGTCTACAGGAGTTACTCCTGAAATTCTTAAAGCATGGCCGAGCGAATCGGGTTTGAAGTGTTTTAATTTTTGCAGGCATTCACCTCTTAACCCCTTCACTGAATCATAATCAAAATCATCGGGAATTTTTGCGTTGTCAAGATTTTTCATTCGTTCAGCAACTCTTGCTTCCCTTTCAAGATAACCTGTGTAACGCAATTCGGTTTCAATATATGAAATTTCATCACGAGTTAAAGATATTTCAGAAGGAGAAATTTTTTCGATGAGTTCATATTTAACCCCTCTGTGCCGTAAAAATTCTGCAAGAGTCATTGTCTCTGTTAAAATTTCAGCCTCATATTCGTTACAAAGGTCTTCAATTTCTTTTGATGGAGAAATTTTTGTCGATTTCAAGCGGGATATTTCGTTATTTTCGTTATCAAATTTTTTCTCGATAAAAGCCCATTTTGAATCGTCAATAAGTCCTGCGTTCCTTCCGTATTGCGATAATCTTCTGTCGGCATTATCCCACCTCAATAACAATCTGTGTTCACATCTTCCTGTAAGCATTCTGTAAGGTTCATCGGTGCTTTTTGTTGTCAAATCATCAATTAAAACTCCCAAATATCCTTCATCACGTCCCAAAATTAAAGGCTCTTTTCCTTTAACATACATAGCAGCGTTTATGCCTGCCATTAAACCTTGAGCGCCTGCTTCTTCATAACCTGATGTTCCGTTCACCTGTCCTGCACAAAAGAAGCCTGAAATATTTTTGTTTTCGAGATTATCTTTTAATTGATCAGGAAGTAAATACACATATTCAATTCCATAACCGGGTTTTATAATTTTTGCATTTTCACAGCCCGGTAAAGAATGAACCATTTCAACTTGGACATCATAGGGTAAACTTGTTGAAAAATTTTGCACATATACTTCATTAGTGTTTAACGATACAGGCTCAAATACTATCGGGTGTGTAATATGATCCGGAAATCTCAAAAATTTATCCTCAATCGAAGGACAATAACGAGGCCCGTTAGCTTTCACATCACCAGTAACTAAAGGTGAACGTTTAATATTTTGTGAAAGAATTTCGTAAGTTTTTTCAGTAGTCCTTGAGAACATGCAAGCATAATTTGAAGCATAAATTTTTCCTTCACTCCATAAATCAAAACATAATGGCTCATTTTCAGATATTTGCGGAGTAGCTGTTGAAAAATCTATAGTGTTTATATTTAATCTAGGTGTCGTGTCAGTCCTCATTATTCCGGTTTTAATGCCGAGATTTTCAAGAGATTTCGATAAATTTTCCGCGTTATTTTGTCCCATTGGCCCCGACTTAAAACTTTTTTCGCCGATAAAAACTCGTCCGCTTAAATAAACTCCTCCGCATAAAATTAAAGCCTTAGTTTCATATTTTGCTCCGTGTCTTGTGAGAATGCCTGAAATTTTTCCGCCTTCAGTTAAAATCTCTGTAACTTCATCTTGATTTATATCGAGATTATTTTGGGTTGTTAATAATTTTCTGTAGTATGTCGAATATAAAAACGGGTCGCACTGTGCCCTTAACGCACGAACCGCAGCTCCTTTTGAAGTGTTTAACCATCTAATCATTAATGTAGAATAATCAGCAGCTCTGGCTTGTTCACCGCCTAATGCACTAACTTCACGAACTAAATGACCCTTCGCAGGCCCTCCTATTGAAGGATTACAAGGCATTAAAGCAGTATTATCGACATTAAGATTTAACATTAAAGTTTTGCAGCCGATTTTAGAACTTGCTAAAGCAGCCTCACAGCCTGCATGGCCTCCACCAATTACAATTACATCATAAAAATCATAAAACATTAAAATTCAGCTCTTTTTCTATTCTATATAGTCCAATCTTCGATTAAAAGACCTTCTACTCTCGAAAATTCACGTGTATTATTTGTTACTAAAATTCCATTTAACGACAAAACTAAAGCAGCAATAAACAAATCATTTGGCCCGATATTATTTCCTTTGTTTTCAAGCGACGCCCTGATTTTTCCGTATAGAAAAGCAGCGTTATAATCAAACGAAACAATTTCAAATTCTGACAAAAAACTTTTTACTTGCGTTAAATTGCGTTCCATTTCTCTGCTTTTATAAGCCCCGTGCATAAGTTCAGCAGCAACAATAGCAGGAATTTTTATAAACTCCTGATGATATGAAAGAAATTTATCACGAAGAATTTTATTTTTATTTCTTAAAAATGATATACAGATGTTCGTATCAAGATAATATAACAAATTTTTATCCGACATTGTTCACAAACTCTGAATGTCTAACAAAAGTTTCATCTGTTATTGACCCCCAAAGAGCCGTTATCTTTTTTGTATAATCAGAATTTTCTTCGTGCTGTCTCGTTGCAGCCTCTTCATTAATTGTTATCTTATCAATAAGTGAACTTAACAAAATTCTTATCCTCCTTCATAAAAATCAATCGGATTTTAACATACATCATTAAAATTTTATCCCTCCAAAATTTTTTCGTGTTGCAAAAGGTTTCTCAGGAGCTGTCAAAAATACCTGCCACTTAGTTTTTACAAGCTCCTTATATGTTAATTCCCTGTTCTCTTTATCTAATTCAGCCGTAAAATCATCGAGCAATAATATCGGTTCACGTTTCAATTTCATCGCTATTAATTTTCCTGAAGTTATTATAAGGTAAAGTATAAGCCTTCGTTTTTGTCCTCTGCTTAACGATATTGAAGCAGGCTTGTTATTTTCGCTCAATGTTATAACAAGGTCATCAAAATTTGCACCGCATAAAGGTCTTTGAATCTGTAATTCCCTTTTGTAATTCCTTTGAATTTCATCTAACAAATATTCTTCCGATGAAATTTTTATTGAAGGTTGAAAGTCAAGCGTAAATTTTTTTTGCGGCATTAAACTTTTCAACATCTCGACAACTTCTCTTCGCCTGTCCATTATCCAACCTCCTAATTTGCAATACGGTATCGTAGTCCTATCAGCAGACCTGTTTTGACGTAATAAAATCGTTCGGGTTTTTGTTATGTATTTGAAATCCGAAAGCATCTTTGCATAGGGCGGAAAAAACAACGCGCATAATCTGTCTATAAACAATCTTCTGACTGACGGCGAACCGTCAATTAAATTCGCGTTACTCGTCAAAAATATTATTGAGGGCAAAATTAATCTCAAATCCGTAAATGAAATCATTTTATCGTTAAGCCTCAATGAAATTTTTGATGAAATCGTCGCACTTACGTTAAAATTTTCCTCGCCTGAAACTTCCGCTCCAACAAAAGCACGAAAATTTTCGTTATTGTCCCATGAAATTAAATTTGAAGTTTTTGAAAATGCTCCCCAGCCTGAAAGAATGCTCAACGATTCCAATAAATTCGTTTTTCCTGAGCCGTTTGAACCCAATATCAAATTAATACCCGGATCCCATTTGATTTTGAGTTCCGGGTTTTTGTTAATTGAAAAATTCCTGAAATTCCTTACGACGCTGTAATTAAATCTCAATGTTTAATAACTTTCGTTTTGTTCGTTTTGCTGAGGCTCTTCAGGATTTTGAGGAGCTTCGACAGGCTGATATGCTTCTTCGATTTCTTCGTCCTCAGAAATTTTATCCTGTGAGCTTAAACGTGCAGGCATTAACATATAAAGAAAATCATTGCTTTCATTTCTGTACATTCTGGTTTGACCTTCTTCACCGCTAAATTCTATTTTAGCTTCTCCTCCTCCTAATGCCTTCAAACCGTCAATAAAATATCCGACGTTATAACCAACCTGCAAATAATTTCCTTCAACATTTGCCTCAAGGATTTCACTGGTTGTTCCCATTTCGGGAGCTCTTGCAGTGATTTTAATCTGTCCTTCAGGCTTTAATTCAATAGCCATAATATGAGCAGGAGTTGTTCTTGCTATTATGTCAATTCTTTCAAGAACGGGCGTTAAATCACTCGCTGCAATTTTCAATGTCGTACAAGTTTCGGAGTTTAATATTCGTTCGTATTGAGGGAATGCTGCGTCAATTCGTCTGATTGAAAGTTCAATATCCTCAAAATTAAACCAGGCTGTCGAATCATCTGCGGAAATTTTTATATCCTTATCAGAATAATTTGAGGCTATCATTTTCGCAAGCTCTTTCAATGCAGGTGCAGGCAATAATAAATCTTCCTCTTTAGAAACATTTTCACAAACGACGTTTGAAAGTGAGAGCCTTTTGCCGTCAGTAGAAACTCCTTTAACGGAACCCTGATCTATTTTCAACAGACATGCCCCCATATATTTCGGGAAATCAGCAGGTTGAGAAGCTGCCGAACTGCTTTCATTAATGAGGCGCATTAAGTCTTCTCCCTTTATCGTGAAAATTTCTTCAGCACTTGAGCTTTCAGGTATTCTTGGAAATTCATCGGCTGAAACTACGGCAAAGCGGGTTTTATTGCTCCCTGAATTTAAGAATCCGCGTGAAGAATTGACATCAAGAACTAAATCTTCAGAGGCAGATTTTTTTAACATGCTTCCGAATATTGCAGCAGGAATTACGGCAAAACCGGGTTCAAGAACATTAGCTCCTTTAGCTTGACACCTTATCGAAGTTTTTAAGTCCGTAGCTTCGAGAGTGATTTCGTTATTCTCTGAAGCCTTAACAAAAATTCCGTTAATAGAATTTTGAGTTGTTTTAGCACTTCCAGACACCGAAAATTTTTCAGCTATCTGCCATGCCTTCAAAAAATCCTGACGTTCTAATTCAAGTTTCATAAATTAATTTATCCCTTTCACAAAAATATCTCTATTTTATCCCGTTTACAAAGTCCTTGAAATCTTCCGTAACTTTTTGTCGAAATTTCATATTAACGCCTGTTACAGGATGAACAAATTCGAGCTTCCATGAATGCAAAAATACCCTGCTTAAATTTTCATCTTTTGCTCCGTAAACTTTATCACCGACTAAAGGACAGCCTAGAGCCGAAAAATGCGCTCTGATTTGATGAGTTCGTCCTGTGAATAATTTGAATTTTACAAGCGAAAAATTTTTCATGCTCCATAAAACTTTATAGCCCGTTAATGAAGCCTTGCCTCCTTCAATCACAACCGAACGGATTTTGTTATCAGGATCTCTGTCCAATGAACCCGAAATTATTCCTTCGTTTCGTTTAGGTCTTCCGTGAGCTAACGCAATATATTCTTTATTAACCCTGCGTTCTTTGAACATATCTTTCAACATCAATGCTACTTTGTCATTTCTTGCAACAACCATTAAGCCCGATGTCCCTGCGTCAAGCCTGTGAATAATTCCGGGTCTTAATTTGTCATTCATCAATTTCATTTCGGGATAACGATACACAAGACCATTAACCAAAGTGTGTTTCCAATTTCCCGGTGCAGGGTGTACAACAAGACCTGAAGGTTTATTGATAATTAACAGGCTTTCATCTTCATAGATGACTTCAAAATTTATGTCCTCGCCTTCAAGAATTTCAAGATTTTCAGAAGGAGGAATTTCGACGGAAAATTTTTCACCCTTAATAACTTTTGTTGAAGGTTTTAATGTTTTGTTGCCTGTAATATTTTTGCCTGTAATTAAATCGCTAGCTCTTGAACGTGAAATTTCTAACGTTTCAGATAAAAATATATCAAGCCTGTTAAAATTTTCTTCCGCCGTCAATATCAAAATCTTCATGCCTCATAATAAAATTCTCCCGGTCTCTCTTTAACGCTTTCATGGCCGCACGCCTGCATACAAACGAAATATCTCCGCCCGTAAAATTCTCCGTAAGTTTCGCAAGCTCGGAAATATTTATATCTTTGTCTAAAGGTTTATCTTTGAGAATGATTTCAAAAATTTTTTCACGGGTTTTAACATCAGGTAAAGGCATTTCAAATTTTAAGTCAAAAACTCCCGTTAATGATTTATCCAGCAGGTCAATTCGGTTTGTAGCTCCTAAAACCGTTACACCGTTCAATTCTTCAATGCCTTTCATTTCCGCCGTGAATTGCCCCGTTAATCTGCTCTCTGTCGAAGCAAATAACGAACCTGAATTTTTTGATCTCTCAGGGAACAGCGTTTCTATTTCGTCAAAGAAAATTATTGAAGGAGCAGCCTGTTTTGCCACCCTGAAAATATCCTTCAATGCCCTCTCACTTTCACCCAAATATCTCGATAAAACATCTGAGCTTTGAACATTGATAAAATTCACTCCGCTTTCATGTGCCAATGCCTTCGCTAATAAAGTTTTCCCTGTTCCTGAAGCACCGTATAACAAAATTCCTCTTGCAGGCTGAATGTTATAACGCTCAAAAATCTCACTGTGTTTTAACGGCCATGTTACAGCATTCATTAACTCGCTTTTAATTTCTTCAAGACCTCCAATATCATTCCAAGTTACATCAGGTACTTCAACAAAAACTTCACGTGTTGCTGAAGGGTCTGTTTCAAGTAAAGCGTTGAGAAAATGTTTCATGCCGACTTCAAGTTTAGCAACTTTTTCGTAAGGGATTTCCTGATTATGAAAATTAACGTACGGTAATATATCTCTTACGCATGACATCGCAGCTTCTTTAGCAAGAGCTTCTAAATCAGCTCCGACAAAACCGTGTGAAAGATCCGCAATTTTTTTCAGGTCTACATCTTTAGATAACGGCATTCCGCGAGTATGAATCTTCAAAATTTCCAAACGTCCTTTTCTATCAGGAACAGGGATTGAAATTTCACGGTCAAATCTTCCCGGCCTCCTTAAAGCAGGGTCTAATGAGTTAGGAATGTTTGTAGCTCCGATTACAATTAATTGTCCTCTTGATTTCAATCCGTCCATCAATGCCAACAACTGAGCAACCACACGGCGTTCAACCTGTTTTTCGCCGCCCATATCTTCACGTTTAGGAGCTATTGCGTCAATTTCGTCAATGAAAATTATCGAAGGCGCACGATCTTGAGCTTCCTCAAAAATTTTTCGCAGCCTCTCTTCACTTTCACCGTAAAATTTCCCGATTATTTCAGGGCCTGAAATATGTGTGAACCATGCGTCAGTTTCATTTGCAACTGCACGGGCTATAACAGTTTTCCCGGTACCGGGAGGGCCGTATAACAAAACTCCTCTCGGAGGCTGAATACCTAAACGCTCAAAAATCTGCGGAAATCTTAAAGGCAATTCAATCATTTCACGAACCTTACGAATTTGTGAACTTAATCCGCCAATATCTTCATATGAAATTTTATGAGCCTGTTTAATTTCGAGAGGTTTAAGAATGTTTAAGTATGTTGATTTATTAAGGATCACAGTTCCTTCAGGAGTTGTAGCAGTAACGGAAAAATCACAGACACGTGTTCCGAAAAAGTTTATTCTAATTCTATCGCCTGTTCTAACTGCTTGACCTTCAAGATTTGAAAGTATATAACTCTCGTCTTTTTCTTTGTCGGTAAGTTTAACATCTCCTAAAGGCTGAAGAGTTGCGCTGCCTGCAAAATGATAAGTGATGTTGCTTTCGAGAGTTATTTTTTCATCAAGAGATGTTCCAGCATTCTCACGGATTAATCCGTCAATCTGAATAATATCTCTTCCTGTTTCATAATCACCTGCACGAACACGAGCCGGAGTAATCTTTTTCCCGAGAACCTCAACTAAATCGCCCTCGTTCAAATTCATCTCTAACATATCATCAGGGTGAATTCTCGCAAGACCTTTCATAGCATCGCCTGAATAAGCCTCAAGGACTTTGAAAATTTTTTGCATAAAAATAAAATTGTCCCTTCAAATAATTAATATTGAGTTTATAATATCATGCAAAATATTTTTTATCAGGAGTTGCTTTCATGAAACACATCATAAAAATTTTAATCGGTGCTGCGATTATAGCAGGAATTTGTTATGGCCTTAACACCTTCAGAGAGAAAAAATTATCTGAACCCGAACCCGAAATTATTCGTCCGGTTAGAACTGTAACGTTACAGGGAAATAACGAAACTTTTACACGAAAATATTTCGGAACAGTACAAGGAGGAAAGAGAGCTGATTTATCTTTCAGAGTTTCAGGAACTCTGAAAAATATTTACGTAGAAAAGGGAGCAAGTGTTAAAAAAGGAACATTGCTTGCAACATTAGACCCAAGAGATTTCAATACAAGAATTTCACAAGCTCAAAGCGCATTATCTCAAGCTCAGGCACAATATAAAAACGCTGAAGCGGATTTCAAACGTTACGAAAATTTATACAAGCAAAGAGTTATAGCTAAGGCTCAATATGATACTTACAAAACTCAAGTCGATGTTACAAAATCGGCAGTAAATTCGGCATCGGCAAACGTTAAATCAGCCAGAGACGCTTTGAGGGATACAGAACTTCGTGCGCCTTTTGACGGTGTTATAGCTGACAGAACCGTTGAAAATTTTCAGGACGTTACAGCTAAGCAAACGATTTTTATTTTGCAGGACTTATCAGCTCTCGAAATAGTTTTTAATATTCCTGATAACGATGTCCTCACTGCACCAATTCCTCAAGTGAGAAGTTTAAGAGATTTGCAAAAACATTCAAGCCTTTTTGCAATGAACGCCCGTTTTGAAGCAATGCCTGACAGAGTTTTCCCTTTAACGTTAAAAGAAATTGCAACTCAAGCTACAGCAGCAAATACTTATCCTGTTACAGCGGTAATGCCTCAACAAGAAGATTTAAGAGCACTTCCGGGAATGGCTGTTACGGTTGAATTAAATTTCATCGGCAATAATCAATTAGAACAACAAAAAACAGCAAATAAATTTTTTATTCCTTCAACAGCTATTTTGAATCAAGGCGATAAAAATTTTATATGGAAATTTGAAAACGGTAAAGTAACAAAAATTCCCGTAAATGTCGGAACACTTCAAAATGATTCATCAGTTGAAATTAACGGAAAAGATTTACACGGCGGTGATGTAATCGTTACAGCAGGAGTGTATTTTTTGCGTGAAGGGCAACACGTGAGATTATTGGAGGAATAAAAATTATGGATATAGCAAGAGCAAGCATAAAACGCTACAAAGTAATTTTGTTTTTGTGTTTATTAACATTAATCGGCGGAGTTATTGCTTATTTCGAGATAGGAAAACTCGAAGACCCTTCATTCACAATCAAGACCGCTGTAATTTCTGCCGTATATCCCGGAGCCAGTGCTTATGAAGTTGAACAGGAAGTTACGAGCAGAATTGAAGACGCTGTACAAGCAATGGGAGAAATCAAACATATTCGTTCACGTTCAACTCCTGGTCTTGCTATAATTTACGTTGACATTAAAGACGAATATACTTCAAAGGAACTTCCTCAAATTTGGGACAAGCTGAGACAAAAAGTTAATGATGCTCAAGTTTATATGCCTTCAGGAACAACTATTCTTGTTAATAATGATTACGGCGATGTGTTCGGACAATATTATTCACTTGTCGGTGATGGCTACACTATGAAAGAACTTTATGATTACGCTGATTTTCTCAAGAAAAATTTAGTCCTTGTTGAAGGAGTTGCGAGCGTAAAAATTTTAGGTGAACAAACCGAAGCAATATACATTGAATTTTCAGCCTCAAGAATGTCAGCTTTAGGGCTTTCTCCTTTAACGGTATTCGGTGCTTTAACTCTGCAAAATACACTCTCTGAAGCAGGAAATATAACTTTGGGAGACAGGTATATAAGAATTTCACCTACAAGCGCGATTTTATCAGTTGAAGATATTGGAGATTTGGTTATAGGAAGTGCAGGAGGAAATTTAACACGCTTAAAAGAAGTTGCCACAGTAAGACGTGACTATGTTGAACCTCAAAGTTTCAAATTAAAATTTAATGACCGTCCTGCACTTGCAATCGGAATTTCAACTGTTGAAGGCGGCAATGTTGTTGATATGGGACGTGCGGTTTCAAAACGGTTAAAAGAGCTTGAAACATTTCGTCCGATCGGAATTGAACTCAATGAAATTTATATGCAGTCTGATCAAGTTGTTAAATCAACAGATGACTTTCTCATAAACCTTGCCGAAAGTCTTGCTATAGTTGTCGGAGTTTTGTTAATATTTATGGGATTACGTTCAGGATTAATTATAGGGCTTGTGCTTTTAATCACTGTCGCAGGAACTTTCTCAATAATGAACTATACAGGAATAACTTTACAAATAGTTTCGCTTGCTGCATTGATTATAGCTTTAGGTTCGCTCGTAGATAACGGAATTGTTGTTTCTGAAGGAATGTTAGTTGGAACAGAACGAGGCATGACTATCGAGGACGCTGCGTCAGATTCTGTCGAAGGTTCAAAATGGGCAATGCTCGGAGGAACTTTTATAGCTGTGTTGGCTTTTGCTCCGATAGGGCTTTCAAATGCTCAGGCAGGAGAATTTTTGCGAAGTTTATTTCAGGTTGTAGCAATCTCGATGATGTTAAGTTGGTTTGCAGCACTTATAGCCGCTCCTGTTCTCGGAAAATTAATGCTTAAACCTTCAAAGCAGGAGGGAGATCCTTATGACAGTTTTTTATTCAGAATGTACCGCAAAATCCTTGAGGGCTGTCTTCGTTATAGAGCTTTAACAATAATAATCACTATAGCGATGTTTGCAGGAGCAATGTTTATATTTTCAGGAATACAGACATCATTCTTCCCTGATGCTGAGACCGTTTATTTCAATGTAGATTTATGGAGCCAGGAAGGCACATCGCTTGAAGCTCAGGAAAAAATGACCCAAGAACTTGTTGACTACATAAAATCGCAACCTAATGTTAAAAACGTCTCTCAATTTATAGGCGGAGGAGGTTTAAGATTTATGCTGACATATTCACCTCCCGAAAACAGCACATCTTTTTCGCAATTAATGATTGAAATGAATGACGGTAAAGATACTCGCCCTATGTTATTGAAAACTCAAGCATATATTGATGAACAAATGCCCTCAGTTGAAGGTTATTGCAGATTATTTGCAAGAGGAAGCGGAATGAGTGAAAAAATCGGCGCAAGATTTTACGGTGAAGACCCGAAAATTTTAAGGCAGCTTTCAACGCAGGCACTAGAAATTATGCAGGACGATCCTTCATCAAAATTTGTCCGTGATAATTGGCGTGAACCTGTCGAAATAATACGTCCTAAGATTTTAAAAGATCAAATGCAGAGCTTGGGATTATCACGTCCTATAATAAATCAGTCAATTCTAGCCTCAACAACAGGTGCAACAATCGGAGCATTCAGAGACGGAGATAAAAGCCTCAGCATTAAAGCCTCTTTTATACCTGAAGAACGTAACAATATCGAATTGCTTAGTTCACTTCCTGTATGGTCTCCTGCCGCAAATAAATCAGTACCGCTTGGAACAGTATTCTCAACTCTTGAAACTGTATTTGAAGATAACATTATAATGCGTAGAGACAGAAGCAGATATATTTCGGCAATGAGTGAAATAAAACTCGGCTCAAACGTTGATGCAATGCTTGCAAGAATAAAACCGAAAATTGAAGCAATCGAACTTCCTTTGGGTTATTCTCTTGAATGGGGAGGAGAACACGAACTTTCGGACGAATCAATGGCAGGAATGGCTGTAGCGTTTCCTCATGCAATATTAATTATGTTTGTGATAATGATATTTTTATTCAACGGTTTCAGACAAACGATAATAATATTTTTGTCATTGCCGTTAATTTTAATCGGAGTAGTCGGAGGTTTATGGCTTGCGAATATGGACGTGAGTTTTTTGGCAATCGTAGGAATTTTAAGTTTAGTCGGAATGCTTGCAAAAAATTCTATCGTGCTTCTTGACCAAGTGAGCGCAGATTTTGAAGCAGGAAGAGATAAATACACAGCGATTGTTGAGGACGGTGTGAGCCGTTTAAGACCTGTAGCAATGTCAGCTATAACTACGGTGTTAGGAATGGTGCCGTTGATTTGGGACGTTATGTTCGGGCCTATGGCTGTAACTATTATGGCGGGTTTAACAGTGAGTACGATTTTGACGCTGCTTGTAATTCCTGTTTTAACCGCAGTAGCTTACAATGTTAAATGTCCTGATGAAGAAGATGATGATGATGAATAACCGTTGTATAATTTCGGAAAAAATTTTTATAACGGAGGAAAAAATTTAATGCCTTATAATTTTTCGGAAATAGAAGAGAAATGGCAGAAAAAATGGGACGAAGCTCACTGTTTTGAAGCTGAAACAAACCCTTCTAAAGAGAAATTTTTCTGTCTCGAAATGTTCCCTTATCCCAGCGGAGCGTTACATATGGGACATATACGAAATTATTCGATAGGCGATGTTTTAGCGAGGTTTTTGAGAAAGAAAGGAAAAAATGTTTTATATACAATAGGCTTTGACTCTTTCGGAATGCCTGCTGAGAACGCTGCTATAAAATTCAAAACCAAGCCACATGATTGGACATTATCAAATATTTCATATATGACAAACCAATTAAAACGCATGGGTTATAGTTACGATTGGAAACGTGAAGCTATTACATGTTTACCGGAGTATTATAAGTGGAACCAATGGATATTTCTTCAGATGTATAAAAGAGGAATGGTTTATCAAAAACAGGCTCCTGTAAATTGGTGTGAAACATGCGGAACGGTATTAGCAAATGAACAGGTAGAAGACGGCTGCTGCTGGCGATGCAAAAATCCTGTTACGAAAAAAAATTTGAAACAATGGTTCATAAAAATTTCCGATTATGCTCAGGAATTGTTAGACGACATTGAGAAAGATTTAGGAGGCTGGCCTAGAAGAGTTCGGATTATGCAGACAAATTGGATAGGACGTTCTGAAGGTGCTAGGCTCTCGTTCAAAATTCCCGAACTTGATTACGAGCTTGAAGCATTTACAACAAGATTTGACACTATTTTCGGAGTAACATTTATTGCTCTTGCTCCCGAACATGAACTCGTGAAAAAAATTCAAGCCTCTATGGAAAAAGATGACGCTGAAAAATTAGATGAGTTTATGAAGAAGGTAAGTTCTCAAAGTTCGATTGAACGTTCAGACGCAGGAGCGGAGAAGCTCGGATTTAAGACACCGTTTTACGGCATTCACCCTATAACAGGCAAAAAAATTCCGATATGGATAGCTAATTATATTTTGATTGATTACGGAACAGGTGCAATTATGGGAGTTCCTGCTCATGATAAAAGGGACTTTGATTTTTGCAGAAAATATAATATTCCCGTAATTCCCGTTATAAATCCTGAAGGCAAAATTCTTGACGGTGAAACTATGACAGAGCCTTTTGAAGATGAAGGCATTGTGTGTAACTCCGAACAATTTAACGGCCTTAAAACTTCCGAAGCAATTATAAAAATGATTGATTGGGGAGAAGAAAAAGGTTATTGTAAACGTGAAGTTAATTTCAAATTACGAGATTGGTTAATTTCTCGTCAAAGATATTGGGGAACACCTATTCCGTTTGTTTATTGCGACAAGTGCGGAGTAGTTCCTGTACCAGAAGAGGATTTGCCCGTAAAACTCCCTGAAGATGTCGAAGTTAAGGAAGTCGGACATTCGCCTTTATTAGATTTGCCTGAATTTTTGAATACAACATGCCCTCATTGCGGAGGCTCTGCAAGACGTGAAGCCGATACAATGGACACATTCTTCTGTTCATCGTGGTATTTTGACAGATATTGCTCACCTCATGATGATAAAGCCCCGTTTGAGAAATCCGACGTTGATTACTGGATGCCTGTTGACCAATATATCGGAGGAATTGAACACGCATGTTTACATTTAATTTACGCTAGATTTTTTGCGAAATTTTTAACTGATATTGGCCTCACAAAATACAGAGAACCGTTTACAAGATTATTAACTCAAGGAATGGTTATTAAAGACGGAGCTAAAATGTCGAAATCTCTCGGAAATACCGTAGACCCTACCGAAATCGTAGGCAAATACGGAGCTGACACAGTAAGATTATTCATTTTATTTGCAGCACCGCCTAACAACGATCTCGAATGGTCAGACAGAAATGTTGAAGGTGCTCACAGATTTTTGAACAGAGTATGGCGTTACGTTGAAGAAAATTGTGAGAAGCTCAAAGAGTACGGCACAAAAGTTATTCCGATGAACGAAATTAAAGCGGCTAATTTGAGGGACTTAAAACGAAAAATTCATTCGACGATTGAAAATGTTACTCATGATATTTATGATGAGAAACAATTTAACACGGCGATCGCCAGATTAATGGAACTCACGAATGCGATTTATTCTCTCAGTGATGATACTCCCGAAGCATGGGAATTAAAACGTGAAGCAGTTGACACTTTATTGAATTGCCTTTCACCGTTCTGTCCTCACATAACTGAAGAATTATGGGAGATGCTCGGCCATGAAAAAATGTTATGCCTTGAAGCATGGCCTGAAGCTGACAAAAATTCGCTCGTTCAGGACAGCGTAACAATCGTAGCTCAAATTAACGGAAAAGTCAGAGGAAAATTTGAACGACCTGCCGGAATGTCAAAAGAAGACCTCGAAAAAAGCATAATGTCCGAGCAGTTTATGATTGATAAAATTGCCGGAAAAGAAGTTGTAAAACTTATCGTGGTTCCCGATAAGTTAGTTAATATAGTAGTTAAAGGATAAAAATTTTTTTAAGCCCCCTTGTGAATAACGAGGGGAATTTTTTTATATCATGCCTCATATAATAGCAATCGAAAATTCAGAAGCTCAACGCCGACAGCTCAACGAAAAAATTCAGGAACTCGAAAAAAAAGGCTGGCAGTTAAACGGTAAAAACGACGCTCAAAATTTCGGAACATGGGAAAAATTATTTGAGAACGCAATAACTCCCGGATTATTTTCGCAGCGTGAAATAATTGTTGTCGAGAACGCTGAAACACTTGAAGATTTTCCAGAAGCCCTTTCAAATTTTGTTGAAGATGATAAAGCCGACTGCATTTTAATTTTAATTTTCAACGGCGACTCCAAAAATCTTAAAAACATCAAAAATTTAATCACCGTCATTAAACCTGAAGCACAAATTCCCCCTTGGAAGCGTCAGGAATGGCTCATGAAACTTGCTAAGGAGAAAAATTTTTCGCTTGCTCCGAATGCGGCTCAATTATTAGGAGAAAGCATAGAGTCTCAGGAGGAGTTACGAGGAGAAATTAACAAGTTAGCGTTGTATTCAGACTTAATAAAAGGCCGTGAAATAAAAATTAATGACGTTGAAAATTTATGTTTTGATGAAGGAGGAAGAGCGCAATTAATTTTTATAGACGGAGTTTGTGCAAACAATTATAACGATGTTGCAAGGGCATTGAAATATTTACGGGATAAACCATTGCTTCCTGTTTTAGCCGCTGTAACGAATAGGTTAAGACCTGCGTTAATAATTTCATGTTTTAATATTAATGCTGAAGGAGCGTTAAAAGCAGTAGGATTTGATCCTGCGAAAAAAAATTACGCCCTTAACAAAGCTAAAATGGCATTAAAAAATTTCGGTGCTGAAAAAATTAAAACGTTTATGATGAACTCAGCTCGTTTATCATTTCTGGAAAAAACTAACAGAGCTGAAGGTTGGCAAGGTTTTGAATTAATACTATGGGAATTAATGGCAAAAATCTAGTATAATTTACGCAATAAATAATTTACATGGAGGTGAAAAATTATGCAGGTTACGTCAATGTTATCGGCGGGATATTTAGAACCTATGCAAAATATTTTTCGTTCTAAAAACGCTGTTGAAGTGGCGGAAGTTGATCAATCCAAACAACAGAAAGAGCAGGAAATTTTATCCGAAGAACAGGCTATTAAGGCTAAGCTCGGAAAGAATGCTCAGGTTCATACGGTATATCATTATTCTGTTGGTTCGGACGGGAAACGTTATATTGTAGGAGCGTCTGTAACGATGAAGGGCAGTGAAGAAGATCTTAACCGTGTAGGAGGAGGAATTGCCCAAGAAGATTTACAGAGCAAAAAGCAGGAAGCTATTGACGCTCTTAAAAAGGACGCTCAAAAGAATGAGGACACCCAAAATATAATTAAATCCGAAGCAGAAAAACGTGAAGCCTCAAAGAAAAAGGATAAAGCTGAAGATGAAAAAGAAGCTCAGACCCAAGAGCTTGAAAATGTTCAGAACGAGGTTATAGCACATGAAGCTGCTCACCAAGCTGCAGCCGGAGAATTTGGAGGCGGTGTCAGTTACTCTTACATTGAAGGCTCTGACGGTAAGAGTTATATAGTCGGTGGGGAAGTTCCTATTAAGCTCAAAGAAGGAAGCACTCCTGAAGAAACTTTGCGAAACATGCAACAGGTTCAAAGAGCTGCGAATGCTCCTACTGATCCTTCAGGACAGGACAGACAGGTTGCAATGAAGGCTGCTGATCTTGCATCGAAGGCACGACAGGAAATTACTCGTGAAAGTTCAGAGGAAGAAGAACACAAAACCGAAGTTGCAAGAGGGACACCTGTTATTGAAGCCGTGAGCCGTGAGAATGAAAATTATGATGTAAATAAAGACGGCGTTCAATCGTTATTGGCATCGGTGAAGGAATTTGAGATTCAAAATTTGATACCTGCGGCATAAAAACTATGTTGAAAAATAAAAAAATTCCTCCGACTATTCGCGCTAAATCGGAGGAAATTTTATTATTTCCATAGGTATTAACAAAATTACATATATGAAAGGTAGGAATGATATTGATAAAAGATGCTTTTTTGGAAGAAATTAAAATTGGTGCCAGCGTCTCTATTATTGTCAAAATAAAAGAAATAAATGGCAAAATAATTTCTTTCGATGATTCAGTTGTAAAAGTGAAAAAAAATGACGGTAATATTGCTGCTATTTCGATTGACAGCATTGACTATTACGAATTTTTGAATACATCAAATTTAAGTTGCGAAAAAAAACGGCCGGATATTTTTTCGATACTTCAAGAGAGCGGAGACTCTTTTTTCACGCTAACAACATCTCCGGAAGTAAAATCTTACACACAAACAGCAGAGTTTGAAAAAAACTCAGCACTTTATTCAGATTTAATGTCAATATCAAACAGTCTCAATTATGCAATAAAACAAAATCATGAATCTAAACTTACGGATTATAAAATCAAAGAAAATATCTGTAAACTCGAAAAAATTATCAAAAATAATAAAGATAATAAAACCGCTGTAAACATGTTGGCAGCTTTATATTATCAATGCAGTAATTCTTTACAGTCTTTGGAGTTTTATACAAAAGGTAACGACAATGAATCCGCTTTCGCCATCGCTGAAAAAATAAATATGAAAAACGATATGGAACGATTTGCGTATCGTCATTTTCTCGAAGATGAAATTTTGAATCCTTACATATTGAAGTGGCTTATTCTTAGAACAGTTGAAACTAAAGATTATTCGATAATATCAAAAATTTGTGTTTCAGATACTAACTCTTCAAAAATTCACGGTTACATTTCATTTCTAAAAGCTGTATTAATTGTAAATAACATAAATTATGATTCATTACTGAACAACAAATATTCTGTTGATGTCTTGAATGAATTGATTAATATTGCTGTCATAGAAAAATTAGCTCCTGAAAGAAATATGCCGAATCATATAAATGAAGTTAATCCTTCAAAAAATATACGTAAAATTCAAAATCCCTATGATTTAGCAAAAAAAGCTCATCAAGAAGAAAAAAATTTTGAAAAAGCTGAAGAATTATATCTTGAAGCTATTAAAGTTAATGACAAAGCACCTTCAGCCGCTGCCGATTTATTTTCTCTTATGCTTCAAAGACATGAACCTCAAAAAGCATTAAAATATCTTGAGCAATACGAACCGATAATGAAAAAACAAACTTATCAAAATCTTCGTAAACAACTTGAACGTATACTTCCTGATTTAACACCTGTCAGTCAATCATTAAATAACAATCAGGATTATTATTTTTTTGAGGCTCAGAAAGCATACTTAGATGAAAAGGATGTTCAAAAGGCAATAACTCTCTACAAAGAAGCTATTAAAAGAAAACAAAGACTAAAAGGAAGCATTCCTGATTTGGTTTCACTTTATACAAGATTTAAGATGTATGATGAAGCACTTGAATTACTTGATAAAGAAGGCAAAAATATAGATAAGGAAAAATATCTGAACCTCAGAGCTTCCGTGTTATCTTCAGCAAAAGATCCAAAACATAAAAATGACATCATAAAAACTTATAGAGATATTATTGCAATTTCAAATACGATTGAAAAAAAGACACATTATCTTCTTTCCGAAGCAGTACTTATGAATTATATTGGAGAATATAAAGATGCAATTAATTTATTTCAACAATACAAAGAATATGATCCGGAAAAAGCAACAGGGCAAAAAATTTTTGTTTTATTAGGGCTTTGCAATGCTTATGCAGGATTAAAGAATAATGAAAAAGTTTTAGAATACGCAAAAGAAATCTTGAATTTACAACCTGATAATGAATTTGCAAATTCAGTGCTTCAAGGTAATATCCCTAATCAAAATATCGAAGATATGACCGGAGTAACTAATATTTCAGATTACATAAAATATAGAATCAATAAATTAAATCTTGAAAATGAACTAAAAAATAAAGACCTTGTTAAAGACGGAATTTTTTCAGGAACTTTACAGGAAGCTAAGAGAATTATAAAAGCTATTTCCGAAAAACAGGCTGCAATAAGTGTAAATGATGAAACTCAGAGCAATAATTATTTTGTAATAGCAAAAATTATCCGACATATTTTAGACAGAGAAGATTTTGTGAAAAATTCAAATATATTCAGCGAAAGAAATTTCCAGCTCAACGTAGCTATAGGAAGTTATTTTTATGGGAATTATTGCCTGTTCAGGACAGAAAATAATTATAGTTTTGATACTGCACGATTTTGTTTTTTTGAAACGATTTCGATTTTTAAGGATAGTGATTTCCGGGATAAATGTTGGTATACTGCTACTATTAGATATATAGAAACTTTTTTCTGTTCTGCCGATAGTATAAGAAAAGGTTCTAAAATATATTATAATACTCAACAA
Source organism: uncultured Fretibacterium sp. (assembly GCA_937899395.1). Taxonomy (GTDB): domain Bacteria; phylum Synergistota; class Synergistia; order Synergistales; family Aminobacteriaceae; genus JAFUXM01. Next base: position 30,748 of record CALBPU010000095.1, on the reverse strand, counting down.
ATCGAAAAAGAATACAAAAACAAAATAAAGGAAATAATGCAGCGAAAATTGACTGTACCTATTCAAAATTTTGTTGTAGGTATGCTTGAAATGCTGACATATAATAATGAAGTTAAAAGTTTTGTACTATCTGATATATTTCATAACATTTATATTGATCGTCAAGAATTAATTGATGTTCTTAATAAAATTGCTGACGAACCTGATAATAAGATTATAGCAATCAATGAAAAATTTTTTTTCGATTTCAATGAACTTTGGGCAAAAGCATTCTCGCAATATAATATAAAAAGAAAAAATTTTTTGCGTTTGATTAAAGATACTGTCGAATCCGTTTTCGTGTTTGGGCAATTAAACGAAAATTTTTCCAGATTTGATATAAACGAATTTAATAATTATTTGAATCAGACTGACAGAAATTATATAAAAGATTTGCGTGAAATATTTTTGAATTTGTTGAAGTACAACGAAGAATCAGAATTTGATTATAAGACTGAAAATTTTGAAGCTGCCTATAAAAAAATAGACAGATTGCAGGAACAAATTTCCGAGAATAATCCGACATACATAAGCTATGAAAAATTATTGCCTCTTCTTGATCATCTGAAAAGTAAAATTTTGCGCGAAGCTGAACAGCTTTATAAAAATTCTGAACCTGATATTTCAGTTGAATTATTAGGTTATGACTGTTCTGTTGACGAAAATTTCATAGTAAGAGTTCCTATAGCTTTTAAAAATAAAAATAACGTTCAAAACGCAGATAATTTATCAATAAAAATAAAATGTGATGATGCAGAAGTCATTGATGATCAATATTTAAGTCGAAGATTTATTGCAGGAGGAAAAACTCAGGAAGAAATTATTAAATTCAGAGTGAACGAAGAAATTATTAAAAATCAAACCTTTTCAGTAAACATAGAATTAAAATATCAATATAAAAAAAATATGACTGAACCCGAATATGAAAATAAAAATTTCATGTTGTCCGTTCCGTTGTACAGTTCTTCAGAGTTTGAGTATATCGAAAATAAATTTGCAGTATATCGCAACGGCTCTCAGGTTACAGATGCTTCAATGTTTTTCGGAAGAGATCAAGAAATTGATGATATTATAAGACAAATCAGTGATAAATCAGGCAATGTATTAAAGGGAAAATGTTTAGCTCTTTACGGACAAACCAGAACAGGAAAGTCTTCCCTGATGTATCATATCGAGAGAAAACTTCGTGAGATTGATCCTGAAGCAAACGTTATTATCAACGTCGGAAGCATCGGAGAAGAAAATTTGGAAGGTGATAACATTTCCGATTTTTTGTATACATTACTTGATACATTTGCAGATGAAATAAAAAAACATTCTAAGCTAAAAACAATTCTCGATGAAAACAAAATTGAAATAGATTCCGAAAAAATTTTGACAGAAAGTGAACATGCACAGCTCTACTTCAACACGGTGTTCAAAAAAATCAACAGATGTCTCGAAGAGAAAAATTGTAAATATAATATAGTCATAATGATTGATGAATTTACTTATATTTATGATTGGATCAGACAGAGTAAAATGACAGACAAAATTATGAAATTCTGGAAAGCTCTTATTCAGAATAATGATATATTCGCAGTAATTATAGGACAAGATCACATGATGAATTTTGTAAAAGACAGACGTTTTACTAATGATTTCGGTTCAACCGATATGAAAAAAGTTACATATCTGTCTGAAGAATATGCAAAAAAATTAATGTATGAACCTATAATGCTTATAAGAAACGGGGAGAAAATTAACAGGTACAAAGAAGAAGCTTTGGATCGTCTATATGAATTAACAGCAGGAAGTGCATTTTTAATAATGAATCTTTGTGCAGGGCTAGTTGATTATCTTAATGAAACACGCACTATTTACGTAACAAAGGCTCATGTAGACGAATACCTCAGAAAAAATTTAACGTCATTTGAAGAAGCAAGATTCTTTGAACCTCAATATAATGATAAAAGCAATGTGGATAACAATGAAACTATCTTGAAAAACAAAAAAATTCTCCGCAGGATAGCACAGTTATCTAACAAAAAAGAATGGGCTTCCTTAAACAGTGTTATAATGAATGAAGACGACACAAAAGTTATTGATACTTTGAAACAACGTGATGTAATTATAGTTTCAAATAAACGATGCAAAATAAAAGTCATGTTATATAAAGAATGGTTAAATTCAAAATATGGAGCGGAAAATAGAAATGAATAATGTTTTTTGCATAGGAGGAGAAGTTTCGGGCAAATCTTTTATAGGCAGAGAGGCTTTTGTAAATGACATCAAAAAATACTTTATTGATAATAAAACAAGAATTTCAAGAGCCTATGTAGGTCTGACTAGAATGGGAAAAACGTCAGCTGTTAAAAACAGTTTCTCAAGTTTACCTGAGAATATAATATATGTGTACGAAAATTTGAATCTTGTTGAGGGGTATAATGAGATTTGGCAAGGTATTTGTAATCAGATACATGAACAGATAAACAAAAAAAATATAATCAATATCGACGAAATAAAAGATTATTTTAACGACATTGAGAACGATAATATTAAGTGGATAAAATTAACGAGAACTGTTGAAAAAATTTTTGCTTATCTTTCAGAAAAAAATCTAAAAACTATACTTATTCTTGATGAATTTGATAATGCGAAAATATTATTCGAGGAAAAAACGAGATACTTTGAATTATTCAGAACAATTTTTTCAGACGGAAGATTCAACGTTTCAGCTATTACAATCTCAAGAAGAAATCTTTATGAAATTGAGGGCACAACTTATCAAAGTTCTACATTTCGCGGTGTTTTAGAATTTATTCCGTTCAAAGGCTTTAACTATTCCGACATGAAAGAATACTTTGATGTTTTTTCAGGCTTGGATATAACATTAAATGATTCTCAAAAACAGAGAATAATTTATTATGCAGGAAACGTTCCGTATTTACTTTCAATAATGGGACATTATATTATTGAAGCAATCAATGACGGAGAAGATATTGATATTGATAGAATATTTGATAAGAAGTGCAAAACTATTAATGACTATTACAGAGACTGTATAAAACATCTCGAAAGGGATAATGAATTGAAAAGAATAATTCCTTTTATAAAAGGTCCTAATATCGGAGTAACTCCGAATGATAAACAGGAATTATTTAATCTTGGATATTTCAGAGAAGAAAATGGAAATTTGACAGCAATATCAGAGTATTTTTCAACAATTTTTTTGTCGTCTGCAATGCTTGACTTTGATATTTGGCCTGAACTTATTAATCTTGAGAAGAAATTAAAGCTCTTAATTGAACATGAATTAACCCGTGTATGTATTCATCATTCAGTTACAGGAAAAAATATCAATGACGTTTTGAACTTGATAATGCAAAATACCCCTAATATTACAAAAGGCGACATCGCGAAATATGATGCTTTTATTCGCGATAACAAAAAAATTTATAATATTGACAGCTCCTATTTAGATGTTCTTTCGATGAAAGATTCTATAAAGATAATTCGTGAGTGTTGGGCAGACATCTTTTCTGAATATTTTAACGGAGACATTTATCAAAATTGGGAGTTAAGATTGGATAAATGCTCCCGTGCCAGAAATCCAGTCGCGCACGGACACGAAGAATATCTTTCTGAGCTAGATGTGCAAGAAATAGATGTTTATTGTAAGCAGGTTTCTGATGTTCTTAACAAAACTTATAAAAGCGTGAAACCTGATTCAAGACATTATTCCGAGCTTGAAATTCCTTAACAAATTGCTATATCCTTACGATTTTATTAAATCCGGCGTGAACACACGCGACTTCAGTAGTGAGATGAAACGCCCCGTATATTTGAATTTTTAAAATTTAGTGTATAATAATTCTGTTTTTCGAGTGGTTAGACTTCCACGTTAAAAAAAATGTGAAAACTATAACAAACATAATATTGAGGGAACACTTCCCTCTCGCCGCAGCGTAGCACTTAGAGATGTAAATCTCCGGACTGGGTGAACTATGACGGGTTCTAAGAGAAAAGGTGTAGTAGTAAAGTAATGGGTGTAGTAGTAAAGTAATGTTGTGTCCTTAACAGGGCTATACAGTAGTGGCGAAGCACACGCCTGTAAGAATAAGGGTGCCTTAAAATGGGGGAAAACTTAAAACCAAACTTCTTGAACGAGGATTTTTATCCTTTCGAAGCCTTTGACTTTAGTCGAAGGAGGTTCACAATACACCCCATTCAATCCCATTTATCATATTTATAAATCAACTGTATAAATCTTTCACTTAACGAACTTCCGGGTAATCTTTTTGAGGCTTCAGGATTATAAGTTAATGTTATTGTAGTGTATCTGTCAGGCGTCCAAACGTTCCTCAAAATAATTTTCCCTAACTTTCTCATATTTGCGGACGGGCTTTCCTTTACAGTTCCGTAACGAGTGTTATAAGCCTTTAATAATCCTTCGTAAAATTGTTTGTCATACTCTTTGTTGCCCATGCTCTGAAGATAAACTGATTTAGTTTTCAATATTTTATTTTTATGAAATCCAAATATAAATGTCGCAGGATAACCTTCAAACATTCCTGACATCGTTAAAGAATCTTTTCGAGGTGTTACGGTTATTGCGCCGCTGTTTTCCATTCGTTTTTGAGTTCGTGAATAACTGTGTCCAAACGGTAACGACATAAAAGCATCTGCATTGTTATAAACCTTAGCAGCGAAAATATTTTCCGCCGAAAAAATTGAAATAAATACAAAAACAGCTAACAATTTTTTCATAATTAAATAATCTCTCCATTTAATTTTTAATTTCTCTGTATTGAGTAGTATAAGGTTCGTAATATTTTCCCTTCTTATTCAACAATTCATCATGTGAACCAATCTTTACGCATTATCCCGAATTCATTACAACAATAATATCTGAATCTCTTATAGTTGATAACCTATGAGCTATTATTATGTTTGTTCGAGATGACATTATATACTAAGCCCAACTAAAAAACAACAAATGTAATATAATAAGCGAATGGCATACTCAGAAGATTATCGCAAAAGGGTATTTGTTATTTCAGATACGTCTTCAAAATTTTCATCATTTCCATACTCTTAAACGGCTTCGGCAAATAATCATCAAATCCGTACGAAATATATTCAGCCCGTGCATTTGCTCCGGCATTTGCGGTTAAAGCTATGAATTTTGTACCAGGAGCATATTTCTTGGCATGTCTTAGCGTCTCTATACCGTCCATTCCCGGCATCTTATGATCCAAAAATACAATGTCAAATTTTTGTTTTTGTTCTGCTTTAATTTTTTCCAGAGCATCTTCTCCGCTTTCACATGTTTCAATTTGAGCTCGTGATTCTTTTAACATTCCTTTAGCTACGACAAGATTTACAGGTGTATCATCAACAACTAAAATTCTTGCGTTAGGCCATTCCGTTGGAGATTGAGAATCTTCTTCCTTAGCTTTTATTGCATTCGTCATCATTTCAGATTCGTATTCTTGAATTGTAAATTCTTCACCTTTTGCTAAATATTGAGGAATGTTCATGGTAAATTTCGTACCTTCACCGTAAACGCTCTCAATATTAATCGTACCTTTCATAATATCAACGATATTTTTAACGAGCGTAAGTCCTAATCCTGCGCCTAATATGTGCCTTGTCTCTATAATATTTGCACGCTCAAAAGGCTCAAAAAGCGTTTTTATGTCCTCCTGTTTAATTCCGATTCCGGTATCTTGAATTATGAATGACAAGACTATTACCTTGTCGTTTCTGTCGCTTAAAACTTTTAACGTAACGCTTCCTTTTTGAGTATATTTAATGGCATTGTCGAGGAGATTAACGAGTGCTTGTTTCATTCTAAGGACATCGCCGTGAAGATGTTCGGACATATTTTTATCTACGTCGAGAATGAATTTTATATTATTATTTCCGCTGATTTTGTTAATGACAAATTCCTCGCACTCCTTTAGAACTTCGCATAAATGATAATCGCTCTCATATAAGTCCATTTTTCCTGCTTCAATTTTTGAGATGTCGAGGATATTATTAACGAGGTTCAAAAGATATTCGCCTGATTTTTTTATGTTCAATGCAGCAAATCTTGATTCAGGTTCAGGATTTTCGTTAAGAATCATGTCATTAATTCCTAAAATTGCGTTCATAGGAGTTCTGATTTCGTGTGAAGTGCTCGCCAAAAAATTACTCTTGGCTTTGTTAGCTGCTTCAGTTTTTCTGATTGACATTTCCGTTTGATTTCGTGCCTGCTCCGTCTCACGATGAACAACGATTAACTGTCTGTAGGTTGGGCTTTCAAGATAAAAAAACGTGAAGACTAACATCATCGTAGCTATTGTATAAACAAGCGGGATATTTTGATCGAACAAATATTGAAGGATAAATGAATCAATCAGCAATATGAATAACAAATTCATAACGATGAATTGACCGTTGCCGTAATATTCTTGATAAATAAGCTGCAAAATAAATCCTTCAACGACAAAAAATACAGCTAAACCGGGCGAGAACATCATGAAAATATCTTCGTGAGTCCTGAACATAAAAAGCAATATAATACTTAATAACAGAACGTAAAAATTTACCGATATAAAAATTTTTCCATTGCTTTTTGTATAAGCCGCTACATAAGTCATTAAGCAATAGGCGTTAATATTCATTGCAGCATAAAAAATTTTCGTCAGCAACGTAACATTTCCCATATCCGTAAATAATTCCAGATATGCCTCAAGAGACGCAGAAATAAGAGTTGAAATTATGAGCCGTAAAAAACGCCTGTTAATTTCCGAACGTGTAGCCATTCTTCCGCTCAAAAAAATTGAGAATACCAACAAAAAAGGAATTACCGTAATTTCGAGCCATGCTTCACTGAGATTATTTATAATCATTCAATAACATAAAGTCCCTTCATGAATTTGAAACTGAAATTAGTATAACACCTAAGGGAAATTTGTAACGTGATATAATCAAAAAAATACAAAAAAAGGACAGAAGCATAATGTTATTCTTTACATTCGACAATGAAAGACATCTCAACAGAAGATTAACACCGTTAAACGTATGGTCATTGGCATTCGGCTGTGTAATAGGCTGGAGCGCATTTGTCATGCCCGGAAACGTTTTTTTAAGAAGCGCAGGGCCTCTTGGAACATTAATAGCTATGGAAATCGGAGTTATGATTATGTTGATTATCTCGTATAATTACAGCTACATGATACAAAAATTTCCAATGACCGGAGGAGAATTTATTTATGCTAAAATGGCCTTTGGAAATCGGCACGGTTTTTTGTGTGCATGGTTTTTAAGCCTCTCTTATCTGTCTGTAATACCATTAAATGCAACAGCCTTAAACTTAATTATGCGTCCATTATTCGGTGATGCTTTTCAATTCGGATTTCATTACACCGTAGCAGGATATGATGTTTATTTAGGCGAAATGCTTTTAGCAATAGGAGCATTAATAGTTTTCATGTTCATTAACTCATGGGGAGTTCAGTTCACGGGAAAAATTCAAACTCTTTTCGTTATGATACTTTTAGTAGGAATAATTTTTGTGATAGGCGACGCTGTGTTAAACCCTATCGCAAATTCTGAGCATCTTCAGCCGATGTTTCACCCTGAAACCCCAAATTTTACAAAAGGCATCATGGCTCAAATTGTTGTTGTCTTAGTTACGGCTCCTCAATCATTCGTAGGTTTTGACACGGTACCGCAGTTAATGGAAGAATCGGATTTTTCACACGATAAGGTCAAAGTAGTAATGGATACAAGCATAATATGCGGAGGATTTGTATATGTTTCTTTGACGCTGTTAGCATGTTCCGTATTTCCTGCGGTATATTCGAGCTGGGTTGAATATAACGAGGCATTGCCCGAACTCAGAGGTATTACAGCAATTCCGACATTAAATGCGGCATATATGATTTTAGGTAAGACAGGATTATTTGCGATGGTTTGTTCTGTTATTGCGGCAATGCTGACCGGGATTATAGGATTTTATACGGCGACAAGCAGGTTATTATATTCTATGGCAAGAGACAAAATGATCCCTTCATGGTTCAGCTTCCTGAATAAAAACGGAGTACCTACTCATGCAGGAATTTTTTGCACGGTTATTTCAGCTTTGACATGTTTAATGGGGCGTGCAGTAATGGGTTATGTATTTGATATGGCATCAATAGGAGGCTCAATAGGTTTTGCCTACACTTCAATATCGGCGTGTAAATATGCCTTTGAAGAAAAACGAATTGACATTGTAATTTTTGGATTTTTAGGTTTTATATTATCGTTAGGAATGGCGGTATTGCTTTTATTACCGATACCCGGTCTCAACGTATCACTTAGTAATGAATCATTTATTCTTTTAATAATTTTGAAAGTTTTAGGTCTGGCATTTTTTATGAGACGTGGGGGGGGGGGTATAACAATTTTTGAGCAATTAATTTTGGATTTATCTTCTACGGATAATAATAGCAAAAAGCAGGCCGCTTCTGTAAATATTAACGAAATTAAATAGCAGGAGGAAATTTTTAAGTCAGGAAAAATTAGAAATATGAAAAGAATATTTGTAGCGTTGAAACTACATAACTTTAGCTTTATTGTTTGTTATATAATTTTCATGAAATTTGTAGTTTTTAGAGGTGAAAAAATGAGCGTAATAGACAGTCGCAGATATGGTAAACCGTGTATGACAAATTTGCCTGCTAACTTGGGAAGGGCAATATTTAAGCATATATTAAGCACTCCGCCTGTTGATGATGAAAAAATGAAAGCTGAGAGTGCGCGTTTAGTCTCAGAAATGCTCAAAGTAAGAAGAGCTGAAATAGAAATGGAAACTAAAAATGCCAATACTTAAAAATGATGCGTTTTATTGCGATCATCTTGGCTCGTCAAAAAATGACTTGGTGGACATTCAAAATTTTTCTGTGAGAGATGTACGTGGTGAAGGGCTTGCTAATTATCTTAAAAATATTGCTGTTGATGATGAAAATAATGGAATTATGAGAACTTATCTTGTTAGAGATAATTATTCTTCAGAACTTGTAGGGTATTTTTCATTGAAAGCCGGCCTTATTTCATTCAACGAGGAGAGTATAGGTACGGTATCGGATTTTGATACCTTACCAGGAATAGAACTCGCAAATTTTGCGGTAAATAATGCTTATGTAAGTAAACATCCTAAATTAAAAGGAATTGGCTTCACAATTTTCACTGACTTTATAAAGCCGTTCGTAAAAGATATTGCCAAACTTGTAGGCGTAAAATTTATCTATATTTTTGCGTTGCCTTTTGAAAGACTGATAAAGCAGTATGGTAGATATGGATTTCGTAGGCTTGAGCCTGAACATGAAACAGAACTCCATAGAAGATTAAAACCGCGTTACGACAGTGAGTGCATTTTCATGTATCAAATGTTGTGAAGTTAAATTAAATATTTTACATTCCTTCCTAAACATTTAAGATATTTTTTCATGCGGTCAGGTATTTCAAGTCCTCTGTGCTTAACTCTGACTAAGTTATTTTTGATTTCAACATTTTCAATCCCACAGCTGTAACCGAAATTTCTAATTGCTGTTAGTCCTGCTAAATATTCAACTTCAGCAGGAAATTTTCCGAACCTGTCATTCATTTCCTCAATTAAATTTTCAAACTCATCAATATCTGAAGCGTTTAACATTCTTCTGTAAGTTGTAATCCTGACATCATCTTGAGGAATATATTTTTCGGGTATAGCTCCGTTCCCTTTATCGGATTTTATTTCAACGGTTTTGTTTTCAGATACGCCCCTTAATTTGTTAAGCTCCTGTTCCAACATCTTGTAAAAAATATTAAAGCTGCTTCCCTTAGTGTTGCCGTGCTGCTGAGTGCCTCCGATAGTTCCTCCTCCTCTTATGTCTAAATCCCTTCTAGCAATTTCATATCCTGAACCTAATTCCGTCATTGTTCCGATAGCTTCAAGCCTGTCTCTTGTATCTTGATTTAACGAAAATTTATCAGGATAAAAGAAATATGCAAACGCTTTTTCGCCGCGTCTTCCTACTCTTCCTCTTAACTGATACATCTGAGCTAATCCGAGTTCTTCGGAATTGTCGATTATAATCGTGTTGGCACGTCCGACATCAAGTCCGCTTTCAATTATCGTTGTAGCTAACAAAATATCAATTTTCCCGTCATAAAAATTCAACATCGTCTGCTCTAATTCTTTTTCGGGCATTTGAGCATGAGCCTTTTGAATATTCGCATCAGGGAAAAAAGCTTTCAACATCTTTTCGTATTCGGGCATTCTTGAAATTTTGTTCGAGAGAAAATAAACTTGCCCGCCTCGATTAAGTTCGTAAGTTATTGCTCGTCTTATTGTTCCCGGATTCCATTTTCCTGTGAAGGTTGAAACAGGTAATCTGTCTTCAGGAGGAGTTGATAAAATCGAAATAGTTCGCAAACCTCTTAACGACATTGCTAAAGTTCTTGGAATAGGAGTTGCTGAAAGGCTCAAAATGTCAACTGCACCGTAAATTTTTTTCAAGCCTTCTTTGTGCATAACTCCGAAACGATGTTCTTCATCTATTACAAGCAAACCTAAATTCTTAAACGATACTCCTTTCTGTAATAATTTATGAGTGCCGATTAAAATATCAATCTTTCCCTCTTGAGTTAATTTCAAAGTCTCTTTGGATTGTTTAGCAGTAATAAATCTCGATAACAATCCGACTTTAACAGGAAATCCTGATAATCTTGATTGAAACGTCGCAAAATGTTGTTGAGCAAGTATCGTAGTCGGTACTAAAACACAAACTTGAAATCCCGACATTATAACTCTGAACGCTGCCCTTAAAGCTACTTCAGTTTTTCCGAAGCCTACATCACCAACTAAAAGCCTGTCCATCGGGAATGAGCCTGATAAATCTTTCATGATTTCGGAAATGGCTTTTAACTGATCGGCAGTCTCGTTAAAAGGAAATGCTTTAACAAATTCGTCATAAGCGTTATCAGGTTCAGGAAAAGGAGTTCGTCTTTCGAGTTCCCTGTGAGCGAAAATATCCATCAAAATTTTTGCTTCTTCCGCTGCACGTTCACGAGTTTTCTGTAAATTTTTCTTCCATGATTTCCCTTTTAGAGTGTCGAGCTTTATGGCCTCGCTTTCATGTTCGTTTAAGCCTGTAATTTTTTCGGACTGTAAAACAGGAATTAAGAGCCTTTGATCTCCTTCAAACTCAATCGAAAGAACGTCCATTTGAACTCCTGAAGCATCAATAGTTTCAATGCCTCTGAAAATTCCTACTCCGTAATCATCATGAATAACAAGTTGACCGGGAGATAATTTTTCGGTCTCGTTCCATTCTTTAGGAGCATGCCATTGACTTAACGAAACATTAGCGTTTATTCCTGAGAGTTCACGGTCTGAAATAAAAGCACGCTTTGAATTTTTATCAATAAACCCTGCCGATAAAACTCCTTCATGAATTTCATAAGGTAATTTTTGAAATACGGGGTTATTAGTGAAGACTTCGATTTTGAATTTGCTGCGTTCTAAGTTGTCGCATATCTGTAAAATTTTCTCAGGGCTTCCTTTGAATGCAGGTAAAGATTCAGTAGGTGCTTCAACATCGGATTTATCATGATTACCCGTAACTCTCACAAGCGAATAAACTGCTAACCTGTTAAAAATTTTGTTCCATAAACTTATTTCGGAGCTTGATTGAATTTCAGTATAAACTTCATTCCATAACCACGTGAAAGATTCTGCTTGAGCTTCAATTTTTTCGGCTTCGTTCAAAATTACTAAAGTGTCATCAGGGATTAAATCAATGGGGAATTTCCTTTCAGCATCGTTCATTCCGTGCAAAACAACTTCATCAATCGCCATTAAGTAAGGGCTGCTCTTCTGAGTGTCAGGAAAAAAACCTCCGATCCTTTCGACTTCATCATCAAAAAATTCTATTCTTAACGGCATTGAATGACCCGGATCAAAGACATCAAGAATAAAACCTCTTTGAACATATTGTCCCGGAATCCAAACTAAATTAGAACGTTGATAACCTGAATTTTCGAGCCATGATTTTATTTTTTCGACATCAAATTTTTCGGAGCGTTTAATTTTCAATTCGACATTCCCGACTAAACACGATGTAATTAATGCACCGGGAGTTGCTACCAAAACACCTTTATCTTTGTTCCAGCGTCTTAAAGTCTCTCCTCTTTCAAGCAGTAAAGCCCTTGAGCTTTCGTCATGTGAAGTTAAAGGCATTTCGTTAAGCATGAAAACATTTAGATCAGGATATAAAGTTTTGTAGTCTTGAAAAAATGTAGCGGCCTGCAAGGTGTCAGGGAAAATTGCAAGAGTATGCGCTGATGAACGTGATAAATAAGCACGTGCAGAAATTCCCGAACGTTCCCAAACAGTTTTATTTCGTAAAGAGCGACTGAAAGTTTTAATTAAGGGTGTATTATTCACTGGTAAAAAATTTCTCCGAAAAATTTTAATTATGATATTATTTTAATTTAATTAAAATTATAGCACGAAAAAATTTCATGAAAGGATAAGCAAATTAAAATGTCCGCACGAGAAAGCATATATAATATTCTAGATTCATTGCCTGATGATAAAATCCCGGCAATTCTTGATATAGTGAAAAAATATGTCGGTGAAATTAAAGACCCGTTTTACAGCGATGCTAATATGTCGGTGCTACGTCAATCAATTCGTGAAGCTGATGAAGGACGATTGACATATCACGAATTAATAGAAGCTTAAATCTAACAACCCCTCTGTCATTGCATGACATCTCCCCTTCTCAGGGGAGACGAGAAAACTTGCCGTCCCTGTTAAGGGAAGGGGGATCGTGAAACGGTGGAAGGGTTAATTATTAATATAAGGAGGCATAAAATTTTCCATGAAAAAAATTGCTTTTATAGGTGTCGGAAGAATGGGTAAACCTATGGTGAAAAATTTAGTGAAACTTGGTTTTGAAGTTCATATATACGCCCGTTCAATTATGAAAGTCTACGATGTTATAAGTAACGGTGCACGTTATCACAGCTCCATTAATGATTGCGTCAAAGATTGCGGAGTGGTTATAACGATGCTCGGAATACCGAAAGATATTGAAGAAGTATATTTTGCTACAGGAGGAGTTCTTGACAGTGCCGCTAAAGATTCGTACGTTATAGACATGACAACTTCAAGTCCTTCACTTGCTAAAATGATTTACGATGAGGGAAATAAAAGAGGGCTTCATGTTCTTGATGCTCCTGTAACAGGAGGAGAAAACGGCGCAAAAACTGCTAAACTTTCAATAATGGTCGGAGGTAACGAAGAAGATTTCAAAGCGTGCCTGCCGTTATTCAGAGCAATGGGAACGAATATTAATTACATGGGCGAGGCAGGAATGGGTCAACATACTAAACTTGCCAATCAAATTATCATAGCCGGAACAATTTCGGGAGTATGTGAAGGAATGGTTTACGCAAAATCAAAGGGCTTAGATATGTCAAAATTCATTCGCTCAGTTTCAACAGGTTCAGCAGGAAGCAAGCAATTAGACACAGCAGCTCCGAAAATTTTGGATAGAGATTTCACGCCGGGATTTTCGATTAAACATTTCGTTAAGGATATGTTATTGGCTATTGAGGAAGCTAACAAAGAAAATTTGGATCTTGATATTTTGCTATCGGCAATGACTCATTATAAAAAACTTGAAGAAGACGGTTTTGCTGAAAACGGAACACAGACATTAATAAAATATTACGGAGGTTAATTGATATAATTAATGAAAATTTTTAAGGAGTAATTCATTTTATGACAAAACAGGAAATCATTGCAAAGGTCAACAAATTAATCGCTGCTCCGTCATGTAACGCAAATTTGAAAGCAGCCGCAGAAGAATATGTTAAAGTTCAAGACAAAAAATCTGCTGAGGCACTTGTGAAATCACTTGAAGAAAATGTTTGCAGTCTTGATGAAGTTCTCGGCTTTTTTGAATCTGAAGCCGGAAAAAAATTTTTCGGAGCTGAAAAAGCTGCTGAAATGGCTAAACTCGGACACGAAAAAAAATCTCAGGGCGAAAAATTTTGTTTCTGTCCTGCATGTCAAGCCGGCCATGTAATCTACGAAAACAAAGAAGCATTATAAATCTAATACCCCCTCTGAAAAATTAATAAAAAACAGAGGGGCTTGAAAAATTTTATTGATAGGCAGCTTTCATTCGTTTCAAAGCGTCTTCAATGTATCGTGTAGGGCAGGCGATGTTCCAACGTTCAAAACCTTCACCCTGTTTTCCGAACATATAGCCTTCATCAAAAAATAATCTGGCTTTTTCATGATTAATTCTTTCAAGTTCCTTGTAATCAAAACCAAGTCCGTTAAAATCAAGCCATAAAAGATATGTGCCTTCAAGATCGTAAATCTTAATCTGCGGAAATTCTTTTGCCATGAAATCAACGATTAATTTTCGGTTAGTGTCAATAACTTTCAAAGCTTCATCGAGCCATTCGACGCAATATTTATATGCAGCTTTAGAAGCGCAATAGCCAAGAATATTACATTTCGGATTAGGATTTGAAAGTTTTAAGGAGTTCAGGAATTTTTCACGAAGTTTTTCGTTAGGAATGAAAATATTTGAAGTCTGAAGTCCTGCGATGTTAAAAGTTTTGCTCGGTGCTGTGCAGATTATCGAGTTATTCGCAAATTCATCATTAATTGAGGCAAAAACAATGTGAGAATGTCCGGGCATAATTAAATCGGCATGAATTTCATCTGATAAAACAAGGACATTATTTTTCAAGCAAATTTCACCAATTTTCGTTAATTCTTCTTTTGTCCAAACACGACCGCAAGGATTATGAGGGCTGCAAAGAATTAACATTTTAGTTTTAGGATCAGAGGCTTTTCTTTCGAGGTCTTCAAAATCAATTTCATAACGTGAACCGCTTTTAATCATAGGATTGTCATAAAGAATCCTGTTATTTTTTTCGACAGCTTCGTACATCGGATAATATACGGGAGTGTTTAATATAATTCCGTCGCCCTCTTCAGTGTAAGTTCTGACGGCCATGAAAAAAGCGTCAACAATTCCGTGAGATGGTAAAATCCATTCCGGTTTAGCGTTCCAGTTGTTGCGAAGTTTTTGCCAATTACAAACCGCTTCAAAATAATCATCAGTAGGATTTTCATAACCCATAATAGAATTATCGAGTTCATATTTCAAAGCCTCAACAATTTCAGGAGCAGTTACAAATTCCATATCGGCAACTGAAAACGGAAGAATGTTATCTTCTTCTTTAACGCCGTATTTTGAAAGCTCACTCCATTTGAAGGAGCCTTTATTAAAACGATTACGTACAGTTTCAAAGTCGTATTTCATTAGAATTTCTCACCTTTCCACATTATAACTTCTTGCCCATTCAAATATTCCAAGTGCCGCAGCTACACTGGCATTTAATGAACCTGCACCGCTTTTCACAATAGGAATTTTTTTAAGCATATCACAGTTATCTTTTACTAATCTCGAAAGCCCTGAACCTTCAGCCCCAATTATTAAAGCAGTCCTATCAGGCAATTTTTCTTCCCATATTGACGAAGGCGATTTTTCATCAAGTCCTACTATCCAAAAATTAAATTCTTTTAAGCGTTCTATTGTCCTTGTAATATTGGTTACTTGAATTAAAGGCATTCTCAACGATGCTCCTGCACTTGTCTTTATAACTGTGTCATTAGGAATTGCCGAACGTCTTTTTGCATACACAACACCCTTTGCTCCTCCGGCTTCAGCAGAACGAATTACAGCTCCTAAATTATGAGGGTCTTCAATGTGGTCAAGTACTACAACAAGAGCAGGCGTTTTGTCATCAAAACTTTTCAGAAATTCATCAAGCTCTAACGGTTTAACTTGAGTTAATCTGCAAAGAACTCCCTGATGTTTTTCTCCCTGTGAAATTTTATCGAGTGCTTCAGGAGCTATTATTTGATACGTAACTTTAGCATTCTTCGCAGCCTCTAATAATTCATCGAGAAATGGCGGTCTGACGTTATTAGCGATTAATAATTTTGAACATAATGAAGGGGTTTTTGTAAGCAAATCCATAACGGGCTTTCTGCCCCTGCAAATATCGTTGTTTAATTCCTGCAATTTAATTCTCCTTTATTATTCATGCTGAAAATACAGCCGCAATAATTTTGACGATATAACCCTAATTCTTTAGATGCCCTTATTGAACGCAGGAAACCGTTATTTTTTCGCCAAATTTTATTGAGCCATTTTAAGCCGTTATCTTTTGAAATTTTTTCGCCTAAATCGTTAATGAGTGTTACATTTTTATGAGGACTTATTGTTAAGGTAGTGCAAAAATTTTCACAGCCTGATTTTTTTGCTGCAAATGCTCCCGCCTCAAATTGTGCCATGAAACATTTTTCACAGCGTCTTCCTCTTTCAGGTTCGTTTTCAAATCCTGAAATTTTTTCGAGCCATTCGTCTGGATTATAAGGTAAAATTTCACATTCAATTCCCGTTTTTTTGATTAAAATATCAAGAGCTTCGAGCCGTCTTAAATATTCGTCATAAGGGTGAATGTTTCCTCCGTAAAAAAATCCTTTAACATTCCAACCTTCAGCAATTAAATCAGGAACAGGTATGCTTGCGTCAGGTGCGCAACAAATATGTAAGAGCAAATTTTTATTGTTCATGAAATTTTCTTCCGATAAAGCCCGATTTTTGATGCGAAAATTCTCAACATGAATGTTATTAAACCTAAATTTCTTCTCCAGCGTTGAGGCTCTTGAAGCTGTCTGTAAAGCCATTCAAACCCGATTTTCTGAATCCATTTAGGAGCTCGCTTCAATTTTCCAGACATTACATCAAATGCTCCTCCAACTCCGATACAAAGCATTGATCCTAAAATTTCTTGGTGTTTATAAATCCATTTTTCCTGACGAGGTTGTCCCATCGCTGCAAGCAAAATTTTTGCTCCTGTCTTTGAAATTTCTTCGGGGATTTTTTCGTCGTTAATGTCGAAATAACCGTCCCTTGCTCCTGCAACTTTTAATCCCGGAAATTTATTCCGCAAAATTTCAGCACATTTAATCGCCGTGTTTCCTGCTGCTCCGGCAAAATATACAGGCCAGCCTTCAACGCTCGCCAATCTGCAAATCTGTTCCGCAAAATCTATTCCTGCTACTCTCTCCTGAACAGGGCTTCCCAAAATTTTTAATCCGACACATAAGCCTGCTCCGTCAGGTAAAATCATTGCGGCACTCTTTACGGCTTGCGAAAATTCTTTGTCCTTTAACGCTGCTTCCATTCCGAGAGCATTTAATGTTACGATTAATTGAGCTTCTTTGCTTTCAGGATTTGAAATTAAACCTCGTGCTTTTGAGACAGCGTAGTTCATTGAAACGTTATCGAAATTTATTCCCCATAATGAAGGACTCATATTGTTTTGTTTTTTATGTTTACGTCTGAAAATCATAACCGCCAAAATTATTATTAAAGCTACTAACCACTGTTCCCAAGCAGCAGCTATACTTGTTAATGCACATAAAAACGAAAGAGACTGAACCGCTTCAGAGTGTTCAGCTCCTCCGTTTAACATGTTTGAATAAATATTTGTGTCATCTTGAACTTCATCGTCAAAAAATAAATCATAAACATAATTAAAGAATATTTCAGTTACAGGTATCGCGAACATTCCTAACGATAAAAACAAAATCGTACTGAACACTATTCCTTTGCTGTTGCCGATAATAGAAGTTCCTGCGACAAGCACTCCCCACATTGACGATAAAGCTATTCCGGCCTGCCTGTAAACATTTCCAAACCTGCTCCAAAATGCTGTTACCAATGTTAAGCCCGCAAATGACATGAAGAACGCTCCCGAACCTGTTGCTATACATGCAGATAACATTAACACAAAGGTTACTGCTAAAACATGGCCGACTAGTCCGGGAATTTCATCTAAATATCTGAATATAAACGGAAAAGAACTGAACCATAACGTACTCGCAGCAAGTGAAAATGTCGGAGTTAAATAAATATATTCGTTGTCAGGAAATCTTATAAAGTGAACAGACGCTCCGAAATATGCACACAAAAATCCTATTAAAGGATAAAGCAAACGCCATTTTGAATTTCCGTAAATACTTTCGGCAATACCTGCGAAACATGCTAACATTGCACCGCATATCAAAATTCGTTCGTGAACATCTCCGAACCATAACGCTAATATCAGCCATGCCCCGATTAAAATTATGTCCCTGAAATAACCGTATTGACGGGGAACAAGCCTTCGTTTCATGAAGTACTGAACCCCGACACAGGTTATTGACGTTAAAATACAGCCGATTATGACAAAAATATTATTTTCCAGTAATTCTTTCAAGGCCGTTCATATAAGGCACAAGGGCTTTCGGGATAGTGATGCTTCCGTCCTCGTTCTGATAATTTTCAACGATTGCTATTACAGTCCTGCCTACAGCAATTCCCGAACCGTTGAGAGTGTGAGCAAATCTGATTTTGCCTCCGTCTTCAGGTCTGTAACGTAAACTCATTCGTCTTGCCTGAAAATCTTCACAGTTTGAACACGAACTTATTTCACGGTATTTATTTTGTGAAGGCAGCCAGACTTCAAGGTCGTAAGTTTTGCATGAACCGAACCCAATATCGCCCGAACATAAATTAACAACTCTGTAAGGCAATTCCAAAATTTGCAGAACTTCTTCGGCATTATTTGTTAATTTTTCAAGTTCGTCATAACTTGTTTCAGGTGTACAGATTTTAACCATTTCAACTTTGTCGAACTGGTGCTGCCTCATTAAGCCTCTGACATCACGGCCTGCACTTCCTGCCTCACGTCTGAAACAAGGAGTATATGCTGTGTAATATAAGGGCAAATCTTTTTCATCAAGAATGCTCTCACGGTTCAAATTCGTTAAAGGAACTTCGGCGGTAGGTATGAGCCATAAATCATCGTTCTGTAATTTATATAAATCCTCAGCGAATTTCGGAAGCTGTCCAGTACCTTCAAGAATTGCCGAACGTACCATAAAAGGAGGTTCAACCTCTAAATATCCGTGCTTTTGAGTGTGAAGGTCAAGCATGAAATTCACGAGTGCCCTTTCAAGCCTTGCGCCCATTCCCTGCAAAACCGTAAAACGGCTCTGAGCTAACATAACTCCCTTCTCAAAGTCCATAATTCCTAATGCTTCAGCTAAATCCCAATGAGGTTTAGGTTCGAAATCAAATTTTTTAGGTTCGCCCCATTTTCGGACTACAGGATTATCATTTTCATCATTTCCGATCGGAGTAGTGTCGCTTAATTTGTTGGGCAAAGTCATCATGTAATCATGAAGTTTGCTCTCAATTTCAGCAAGCTCAGTATCAAGAGTTTTAATATTTTCACCGATAGCTTTGATTTCAGCTTTAAGGGCGTTTACGTCAATATCGGGATTGTTTTTCGCGCTTCCGATTTTACGTGAACCTTCGTTGCGTTTTGCTTTAAGGTCTTCAGTTTCACCGATAATTTTCCTGCGTCTTTCATCAAGTCCGACTAAAACGCTTAAATCAAAATCGTGATGACGGTTTTTAAGGCACTCCGAATATTCTGGCTGATTAGCGAGGATATATTTGATGTCAAGCATTATAACTGTTATTCCCTTCGTTATTATTATTTTGACGGCGGATTGTTTTTAATATATTCGCCATTTCGATAGCGTTCATAGCACAGTCAGAGCCTTTGTTACCTGATTTACTTCCTGCTCTCAACAAAGCCTGATCCAAAGTGTCGCATGTTAAAACCCCGAAAATAACGGGAACACGATTTTCAAGACCGACACTTGCGAGACCTTTTGATGATTCTGCTGCAACATAATCAAAATGAGGAGTATCTCCACGAATTACAGCTCCTAATGCGATAATTGCGTCGTATTTTCCTGTTAGTGCGAGTTCTTTTGCGATTAAAGGAAGCTCCCAAGCTCCAGGTACCCAATAAATTTCAATCGAACTTGAAGCAACATCATGACGCAATAAAACATCTTTTGCGCCGTCAATAAGACGTGAAGTAATTAACTCGTTAAAACGTGAAGCAACTATGGCAACGTTCAAACCGGTGCCTATTAATTTTCCCTCTGTAACTTTCATTGTAAAAAAATCACCTTTCTAAATATTTAATATATGTCCCATTCTATGCTCTTTAGTGCTTAAATATTTTTCGTTAAATTCGTTAGGACTGATTAAAATCGGAACTCTTTCGGTAATTTCGATCCCGTATTCTTCAAGCCCTGAGATTTTTCCGGGATTGTTAGTCATTAAACGAATACGTTTTAAGCCTAAATCCTTCAAAATTTCCGCACCCGTTCCATATTCTCTCATATCGGGAGGAAATCCTAAAGCAACGTTTGCATCAACAGTATCAAGCCCGCTGTCCTGAAGTTTATAAGCTCTTAATTTGTTCAACAGACCTATACCCCTTCCTTCTTGACGCATGTAAAGCAAAACGCCTCTTTTTTCGTCAGCAATCATTTTCAAAGCCGTGTGAAGCTGAGGTCCGCAGTCGCACCTGAGAGAGCCTAAAACATCTCCAGTGAAACATTCGCTGTGAATACGGGTTAAAACAGGTTCGTCAGTCGAAATATCTCCCATAATCAAAGCCAAATGAGTATGAGCGTCATCATCTTGAGCAATGCTTCTGTAAGCACTGACATTAAAAACTCCGTACTCGGTCGGGATTTGGACATCTAATTTTTTCTCGACACGTTTATATTCGGGCTTGCTGATAATAATTTCGTGTTCATGTTTATGACATTCCAATAAAATTTCACCTCTTCTCAGTGTGTAATATTAGCAGAAATATTTTATCTCGCCAAAATGTTCGAGCCATTTTTCAACTATTTCTTCAACGTTCGTTTCTATTATCCTAATTATTCTCATCAATATTTTTTCAGGAATTTTTGAGTTATTGTTGCAAATAATTACCTTTCTGTCTGAAGTTATCCATAGCTTAGTTGCATTTGCGTATGCCCGACCTTCCGCAATATGTACGTGAATAGGCTCTAAAGGATTATTTTCATTTGACCAAAAATAAATAATGTACGGACCAATCCTAAGAATTTGCGGCACACAATACGCCCCCGTCCTGAGAAAATTCCATAATCACGTGCGCATTAGTTTTGATTAATTTTTTTAAGTATTCCATTTCTGATACAGAATAGCCGTTAATATTTTCCCATTTGAATTTAGGCAACCAACATACGGCGTTATGAAATCCGTCTTTAATATCAGGAGTTTCGATATAAATTTTTACAGAACCGTCAGATTTCATTTCGGAGTGCGTTATTTCAGTGTCATCGTTGAGTGTCATAAACGGATACATCATAATTTATCACTCCTTATAATTCAAGCAATGACATCAAATAATTTCCGCTGTTTTTATTGCTTTGAGAATTAAACATGCTCAAACGTTCTATATATTTCCCTAAAATATCCGTTTCAAGATTTATAATGCTGCCTGCTTTAAGATTTCCCAGTGTTGTTGCTTGAAGTGTCGCAGGAATTAATCCCACCGAAAAATTTTTGTCGTTTACGTTTATAACCGTCAAGCTCACTCCGTCAATACACACTGAACCTTTCTCTACAATTCCCCTTAACAAATTTTTATCATCAGGAATAAATATTGCTTCTTTCGTTTCAGTGCCTTTGATTTCGGATAATTTTGCCATACCGTCAACGTGTCCTAAAACTAAATGCCCGTCTAATCTGTCTGTTAATTTTAAGGCTCGTTCAAGATTTACTTTCGTTCCTGTACGCAAATTTTTACCAAACCATGTACGCTTAAATGTCTCTTTCATCATTTCAACGTCAAAATCTTTCGCAGTATTTCGTGTTACCGTTAAACATGCTCCACTTACTGAAACTGACTGACCGATTTTAAGTTCACCCGAAAAATTTTCAGCTTCTATTGTCAAAGTGTAAAATTCTCCGGTCTGATGAAATTTTTTAACGCTTCCGATTGTCTCTATAAGTCCGGTGAACATGTTAATCTCCCTTCTATCATTAAATCTTCTCCTAATATTTTTGATTTTACGTTTTTGAGTTTGAATGCTTCGTTTACGGAATTAAAATTTTTGCCGAGATTAAGATTTTTTCCGTCGCCTAAAATTTTCGGTGCATAGAAAAATTTTACGTAATCCGCTAAACCTTCTCTCAAAAATGCGCTCAATATTTCCGAACCGCCTTCAACCGTTAAGGTTAATATTCCTTTTTCTTTAGCAAGATATTCAAGAGAAGATTTTATGTCTTTGTCCAGCGATAAAAATTTTCCGTCATTGCCTCTGATTTTTGCGTTTAACGGTGTCCTGTTGTGCCTGTCTAAAACAACTCTTAAAGGATTTATTCCTTCAACATGTCTGACTGTTAATTCGGGGTCATCTTTTAAGACCGTATTAACTCCGACTAAAACAGCGTCATTTTCAGCCCGCATTAAATGAGCTTCCGTTCGTGCTTCGATACCAGTTAGCCATTTGCTTTCACCGTTAGAGAGACATAATCGCCCGTCTAAACTCAAAGCAGCCTTCAAAGTTACAAAAGGTCTTTTATATTTCTGGACGAAAATAAATCCCCTATTAATCCATTTAGCTTTCTCTTCAATTTCACCTGAAAGAACAGTAACGTTAATTCCTGCATCACGTAAAATTTTAATACCGTTTCCGTTTACTTTAGGGTTAGGGTCTTGCAGAGCTATAACAACCTCGCTAACTCCTTCAGAGACTAAACGGTTTGCGCATGGCGGAGTTTTTCCGAAGTGTGAACACGGTTCGAGAGTTACATAAACTGTTGAGCCTTTAATATCATGACCGTGATTTTTAGCGTCGTTAATGGCTTCGATTTCAGCGTGTGAATGTCCGTATTGTTTGTGCCAACCTTCTCCTATAATATCATTGTCTTTTACAATGACACAGCCGACTAAAGGATTAGGAGAAGTTTTTTTCAGACCTCTCACAGCCAAATTCAAAGCAATATTCATATAATTATCGTGAAAAATTTTATGTTCCTCCCCAAAAATTTTTATATTTATTTTATCTTTAAGGTGTATCATAAGCAATGATTTTTTATTTTCAGGAGTTGTTAAAAACTTGAATGTATTAAAATTTTTTCGTAACGTTGTAATAGCAGCTTTGATAATTTCTTTGTCATCTTCAAATTCATTCGCTGCTTCCAGAACCAGATCAGGAAAACCTCGAACCTCTTATGACATCATTATCGCAGGAGCTGGTACAGGAGGAATAAGTGCGGCTATACAAGCTGCTCGAATGGGTGCAAGTGTTTTAGTTGTTGAGAGCAGCACTTGGCTCGGAGGACAGGCAACTGCTGCGGGAGTTTCGACTATGGACGATATGAGCCGACAAAAAAGCGGAATATATTTGGAATTCATAACGAGAATTAAAAATTATTACGATTACAGAGGCAAGTCTATGGGAACATGCTATTGGTGGTCAAACACACTTGCATTTGAACCCCATATCGGACAGGAAGCGTTAGTCGGAATGGTCAACGATGCGAGAAGAAAGGGCGTTATAGATTTTCAAATGAACTCTGAAGTTATCGACGTTCAGAAAGACGGCAAAAAAATTTCGGGCGTTACTGTAAAATCTCCGGACGGTCAAAAAAAATATAACTGCAAAATTTTAATCGATGCTACAGAATACGGAGATATTTTACCGTTGAGCGGAACTTCATACAGAGTTGGAAACACTATGTCAAAATTCATTGACCCTAACGCAATGATTCAAGATATAACGTGGACAGCAGTTCTTCATAAATATGTCGGAGGAATTCCGGAGCATTTAAGAGTTAAGACACCGTTACCGGGTTATGAACTTGCAAAAAGAAATTACGAGAGCCTTGTAAGTACTGACGGCTTTAACTTCAGAAATAAATATCCTATAGATTTACCCGTAAATTTTGTTACACATAATGCTTACAGAGGGCTTCCGGATTCTTCAAACCCTTACAGCTATAACGCTGATCCTCCGAACCGAATTAACATCACAAAGACTTCTGTAAATTGGGGCAATGATTATCCGGGTGCTTACGCTTGGACAAACGGCAAAAGAGGTTTACCTGTTGCATATCTTGAGGATAGAAATTTAAGGAAACAAATTGAACGTGATGCTCTGATAAAAACATTGCACTTTATATATTATGTTCAAAATGAACTCGGTGAGGATTGGTCAGTTGCTGATGATGAATATAAAAACAGGATTTTGCCTGAAGCTGCTCGAAACCTTCCTCAAGAATGGCAGGAAATTGTTCGACGAATGCCCGTTATCCCTTATACAAGAGAAGCAAGAAGAGCCATTGCTAAACACACATTAACCTCACAGGAATTGCTTGAAAATTCATTGAGTTACAGAGACGGACAAAGCAGCCACGAATTTTCGGACGCGATAGCTATCGGAGGATATATTTTAGATTTACACGGAGCTAACACCGATGCTGATATGGAATGGGAATTTAACGAACGCACAAGTTCTCAAATAACAAACAGACCAAGAGGGCCTTTTCAAGTTCCTATGAATATATTAATTCCAGGCGATACTGACGGTCTTATAATGGCTGAAAAAAATTTATCAATGTCGAGATTATCAGCAGGAGCTTTAAGGCTTCAACCTATAACGATGATGACAGGACAGGCCGCAGGAGCTTTAGCAGCAGTATGTGTTCGAGATAATAAATTGCCTCGAGAAGTTCACGCTATGAAAGTTCAATGGGAATTATTAAATTCGGGAGTAGCGTTGTCGCTTTGTCATTATTCCGATGTGCCGCCCGAACATTCATATAACAAGAGCATTCAAATTTCAAATATGTATGGTCTTGCAACTCCGAACGAATATCCTCATTCAGTTTCATATAAAATTGATGAAATGGACGATCCTGTCAGGGCAATGAATTTAATTAAAAGAGATGATAAAGGATTATTTGGAGTTAATGACATGTTGACGGTAAGAGATGCTGCTGAAATTTTGAAGAGAGGACAAAAGGCCGTTAATTTGAAAAATCCTCCAGCAATAAAAATTGATAAGCCCGAAAATTTTATAGCAAGAGGAGAATTTGCGAGAATGGTTTATGAAGCATTTCCGAATCTTAAAAATTTAGAGCGTCCCAAACATTCAAGATTACCTTTCAAAATTGCAAAAAACAGAAATTCGGAGTCTGTTGAAACGCTTGGATATTTAGGTATTCTTAACGTATATGGAATTGAATCGGAGTTTCATTATGGCAGACCTGTAACTAAGGGTGAAGCAACGGATATTATAGTTAGAGCATGTGTAGCGGCTGCTGATTAAATTAAAATTGAAATCAAAAAAAGTTCCCTCGTGCCTTTTATTTTTAGGAGAAAATTTAGAATGTCGATTAAAGCATTACCCGAAAATGTTTGGTCAAAGATTGCCGCAGGAGAAGTTGTTGAACGTCCTGCAAGCGTGGTTAAGGAACTGGTTGAAAATTCTCTCGATGCCCATGCTAAAAGAATTAAAGTTAAATTATTCGACGGCGGAAGATTAAGAATCATAATTGAAGATGACGGTATAGGAATTTCTTTTGAGGATTTGCCGTTAGCTTTAATGTATCATGCCACAAGCAAAATTTCAGAAGTTGAAGACTTAGAGAACATTAACACTTTAGGTTATCGTGGAGAAGCACTTGCAAGTATAACAGCCGTCGCCGATGTTGAAATAAGGAGCAAGCAAGAAAACTCAGAAAACGGAGGATTAATTCGGGCACATGACGGAAAAATAATTGAACATGAAAAAATTAATCACCCTAAAGGAACAAGAATACAAGTTGAAAATTTATTTTTCACACTTCCTGCAAGACGAAAATTTTTGAAGACTGCTCAAGCTGAATTAAGGAAATCAGCGGAATTTTTGCGTGAATATGCAGTGTGTAATCCTGATGTAGCCTTTTCACTTGAAAGTGATATGAGGGAAATTTTTTCGACTGACGGTGCATGTGATAAAAAAAGAGTTCTGCAAAAGTTTTGGGAAAAAGGAGCAGAAATTCAGACCGTAAATATTTCAGGAGGTCATCTAAATTTAGAATGTTGGTTTCAATCCCGTGCCGGAATTCAATCAGGTTACAATAATATAATGGCATTTGTAAACGGCCGAACAGTTGATGATCCGATTATAAAATCAGCTATACGACAAGCTGCACGTGAATTAAACGGTAATTGGGCATTATTTTTCACGATTGAGGCGTCCTTAGTTGATGTTAATATTCACCCTGCAAAATTGGAAGTTAGATTTCGTTATCCTGATGAAATTTATAAGGCAATTCATTCCGCTGTTAAAAATTTAGGAAGCCCTATGTTTATTCCGGAAGTTTCAAATTTTAATCCTCTACCGAAAATATCTAAAAAATCAAACATAAAATTCTCTGATACTCCGAGAAAAAATTTTGTGCCTCAAAAAAATTTCACTCCTGAACCTCAAATATATCTCGAAGATTTACAAGTTGAAAATAATGAAACTGAAATAATTTATATGGGACAAAATTCAGGAGGATATTTGATTTATGACGACGGTGAAAAAATTATATTAATTGATCCTCACGCAGCGCACGAACGAATTAATTACGAAAAAATAAAATCAAAAGCAGAAAAATCCGAGAATATTCAAAAACTTTTAACGCCGTTATTATTGCACCCGACATTAGCTCTTGAAGTTCACGAATATGAACATGAGTTAAAAGAAGCAGGTTTTGAATTTAGTAATACTGATTCAGGAATTGAATTAAATTCAGTGCCTTCAATCGGAGTTGAATTTGAATCGTTAAGTTTGTTAAGGGCATCGTTAAGCGCATTAAAGAATTATCATGACGCAGACACTAAAAATATTTTGTGGCGGACATGGGCAACAATGGCGTGTAAAGCATCAGTGAAACTCACAACAAAAATTTCGAGTGAAGAAGCAATAATTTTGTGGAAAGACCTTCATAAATGCGAACAGCCTTATGTTTGTCCGCACGGAAGACCGACGATGATTGAGATAAAAAATTCAGAGCTTCAAAACAAATTCGGAAGAGAGTGAAAACCTCCTAAATTAAAAAATTTGAAAAATTATAACATTAATTTACAGGTTCAAAATTATATATCCGCAGACATTAATTATTTTTGTCCCTGTTTCATGAACAAGCTCTTTTTGAACTCTACCGTATGATCTGTGAATATGCCCGTGCAGCATATATTTTGGTTTATACCTTTTGAGTATTCCGTTAAAAATTTCAAAACCTTTATGAGCTAAATCATCAAGATCTCCGTATCCTCTTGCAGGCGCATGGCTCACAAATATATCAATTCCCCCTTTTAACCAAACTCTTGGCAAAATCCTCAAAAATCTTCCCGTCATTTCATCTTCAGTATACATATTTTTTCCTTGACGGTATCGCATTGAACCTCCAAGTCCTAAAATTCTCAAGCCTTCAAACTCGTATACTCTTCCATCAATACAAATTCCCCCTTCAGGCCTGTCTTCATCATGATTGCCGAAAACGTATAGAAGGGGAGCATTAATCATTGTTAGCAAAAATTCAAGGTAATCTTTCCTTAAATCACCGCACGAAATTATAAGCTCAACGCCGTGTGCTGCCTCCTTGATTTTTTCACTCCATAAAATATTATTTTCTTCATCAGAAACTGCGAGAATTTTCACCTCAACTTATAAACCTCTTTAATTTTTCAAGCAGACTTAAATGTTCAGGCCATATTTGTCCCAAATTTTTGCGTATAACATCATCAGGGTCATTTAACAAACTGTCAGGCTCGAAAGTTTCAACGTAAATCATGAAAGCATCTCCAAACATAAGCAGGGAATTTCCATATATATGTTCGGAATATAATCTGGAAAAAGTATAAAATTCAGATTTAAGATTTATGATTGTTTCGTCAGGCCAGCGAGACTTAAAATTCATTCCGAAAATTTTCGCAAGTTTGTCATAATATCCTTCAACTGAAAAATATATGCCGTATATAGATGTGCATTTGAAGAATTTTAAGAACTCGTAATATATTCTGATTTCTTTAGATTCATGGTTTTCCGGAGGAAGTACTCTTACAACATCAGCAAGAATATCAGGCTGTTTAAGATATTTCATGACAGATACTCGCTTGTTACCTTCAGAAATATAAAACCGTCCCATGAATTCATAGGCTTTCACAGGATCTCTTATGCCCTCGTTTTCTTGATAGTCAAACAAGTTAATCCACTTCAACGCAAATTCAGATTCAGCAGATAATAAAGGCATATAATTTTTCGCAAAAGCTTCTTGCCGTCCCTTTGTGAGAGTTCCGCATATTAACGCAATAGGTATTTCGCATAAACCTACCTTCTCCTCCTTAAACCTTTCTCGATTTCTCAGAATATAATCAAGAGCCGGCAAGTATGGGTATCTTCCTCGAATAACATCGTGCCTGTAAGATTTTTCTCCAAGTTTACGGGCATTTTCATAATCTTCTATCATGATAACCTCTCAAGCCTGAACGTATATCCTTCAAAATCACTTTTTGGCATTTTCAACGGAAATCCTGAATCCATCAAAGCATCAGAAGCATAAATCTTACCGTTCTCAATATCTCTGTAAAATGTTCCTGATGTTAAGCCTCTGGGAGTAATGTATATTTGCGGCATGTTCCCGTGATTCAACAGCACAACAACATTAATAAGTGCAACGCTTCCGTCTCTCGATAAATATTCCCAAGCACAGAAAGTTTCATTTTCTGGATTGCTCAGCCTGTAATAGAGACCGTCAGAAATAATCGCGCTGTCTTTCCTGTATTGTTCAATCTGCGAAATAATTTCATTCTTTTCATCATTGCTGAGTGTCAACGGGTTCAACTCATAACCGAATGTACCGCTCATTGCAACAGTATAACGGGTTTTCAATGGGGTAAATCTGCCGGTCTGATGATTAGAGCTTGATGAAACATGCGCACTTACAACAATAGCAGGATAACCGTATGAAGTTCCGTAATGAATTTTCAAGAGGTCAATAGCATCGGTGTTATCACTGCACCAAATCTGAGGAGTGTAATAAAGCATTCCTGCATCAAAACGTCCTCCGCCTCCAGCGCAGCCCTCAATCAGAACATCAGGATAACGTTTATTTATACGCTCTAAAATTTCATATAAGCCTAACATATAATCATATATTACTTTACCGTTATTAGTTTTGTGTGAGAATACTTCGTTGATTGAACGGTTATAATCCCATTTAAGATATTCTATGTCAGCTTGCTCAAGGAGTTTTGAAACTGAATTGAAAATATATTCTCTTACATCATGACGAGAAAGATCTAACACAAGTTGATTACGTCCTAATACGGGCTTATCATCAGGGATAATCATTGCCCATTCAGGATGCTCATGATATAACCTGCTATTCTCACTAATCATTTCAGGTTCAACCCACAAGCCGAATTTAAGCCCTAACTTGTTTACATACTTTACAAGTTCTCCCAGATTAAAACCCAGCTTTGCTTCATCGGCTATCCAGTCTCCTAAAGCTCTGTTATCGTTATTGCGATTAATGAACCAACCGTCATCAAGAACAAGCATATCAACTTTAAGTTTCCTTGCTTCTTCAGCAATCTCAAGAATTTTTTTGCCGTTGAAATCAAAATAAAGTGCTTCCCAAGTATTAAGAACTATCGGACGGGTTAAATCACGAAATTTTCCTCTGCAAATATTTTTTTTGATACACTCGTGATAATTTTGCGACAACTTGCTTAAACCTTCATCGCTGAATGTCATAATCACTTCAGGCCCGATAATTTTCTCTCCGGGCTCAAGCTCATAAGAAAACTTTTCTTGAGATAATCCCATTATAAGGCGTGTCTGGTTATATTGATCAAGTTCCGCTGCTGCCTCAAAGCCGCCGCTGTAAACAAACTGCATTCCCCAACAACGCCCTGAATTTTCAGCAGTGTCATGTTCAGCGAGAATTACGAACGGGTTATACTGATGTGATGACATCCCCCTGCGGCTTCCGATTACGTGTGAGCCATGATGAAGCCTTTGACGGTCAAACTGCTTTTCCATCATATGACGGCCATGAAATGTAATCATGTCAAAACTTCCGTGTGTGAAATCAAGACATGAACTGCACAATTTCATTACCGTAAAAGGATTTTTACCTTCATTTTTTACAATTATACTTCTGGTTATGATGTCTTTATCAGGTAAAACTCCATAGAGCAGCTTTACGTTAATATTCAGACGTTCGTTTATAAGGGTAATTGTTAATGTCTGTGCTTCCTCATTCGGATTAGCATAGACAGCAGGAAGTCCGTGCAAAGAATATTTACCCTCCGAGATTTCATGGCCGAAATAATGCAAATCACAGCCGTAAACCCCTTTATCATTACGAACTTCAAGCATTGTATTTCTGTAATCGCCAGTGCCCTGTACGGGAAACTCCTGAGGCAATACGTCAAGTGAATATGTTCGGTCATTGCTGCTGTCGTAAGGATTGCCTGAAAAACCTCTGTCCGAAAAAGCTAATGCCCAATCAGTAAGTCCCTTAGTTTTTCTGCCGTAATACAGATGAAGCAGATAACCTAAGCTATCTGCCTGCATCTGATATGTCGAATTTTTTGTGTGAAGAGTAAATATTCTGGTAGTTATATCGTATTCGACTGACATATATTTATTTCACCGCTCCATTGATTACGCCGT
>CALBPU010000094.1 GCA_937899395.1 uncultured Fretibacterium sp. | reverse complement strand
GAGTTCAGACGTGTGCTCTTCCGATCTAGAGACAAAGAACAAAATAATAAGATATAATAAAGCGTAAAACAGAAAAAAATGCCCTGAATATAAAAAGGGAATAAGTTATATAGATAGGAGTTTACCGCAATTATTTGTTATTGGTTTGTAATTTGACTGTTTAACTTATTGATGGAGCTATAGCGTATCGGTGATTAAATCGAGAGTTATAGAAAACACAGAACGGCTTGTTTGTAGCTTTTAGGAGATAAAAAAGCTGCAGTGAACCGAAATTAATTCAATAAATCAGCGAATGGTGAAAACGAAGCAGTGCAAGTTGTTGTTGTACTTTTGTTTGCCTTTGCGAAATTTATTATAGTATAAATAAGTGTTACTCAAGAAATCGAACAATTTCAGTCGTGCATATGTACGAATTGGAATTTAAGATAGCCATGATGAACAGCAGTACTAAACGTCATGCTGAATAGCTGACTGTCATGCAGAACTTGTTTCAGCATCTCAAGAACTAAAGAGATTCTGAGCTCGCGTTGCTCCTCAGAATGACACATAGTTGTCCGAGATAATCTTAATAGTTTAAAACGGTCATGCTGAACTTCAGACTGTCATGCTGAACTTGTTTCAGCATCTCAAGAATTGAAAATTGAATATGAATTTTTAAGCAAAAGAGACCCTGAAATAAATTCAGGGTGACAAAAAGCCAATAATATCAAGAAATTTATCATGGACAGCAGCGGGAGGTTTCGGGAATTTCTGCCAAAAGCCAGCCTTCAATTGCTTCTTTGATATTTTCAGTTACTTCCTCTATTGTATCTCCCTGCGAAACGCAGCCTTTTAATGCAGGAACTTCCGCCCAATAGCCACCATCTTCTTTATGTAAAATAACCTTTATATTCATATATATTCCTTTTTGCTTGTATATCAGCATTATAACTCTTATTTTTTCTTTATTCAATAAACAGTTTAATAGACTAACAAACTAACGAAAGGTTAATAATTATGCCTCAAATACCTCAATATAACAGAGAAGTTGCTCCGCAGCTTACACCTACACCATATCAAGAATTAAAACTTAATGAAGATATGTTTGGCATAAACGTATCTCGTGCAATGAATAATGTGGGTAAAGGATTGAGCGATGTCGGTGATACACTTAGTGAAATAAAAAATAAATATGATGATACTAAAATCTTTGAAATGCTTAATACCGGAAGTAACTGGGAACAAGAAAATCTGCACGATAAGGATAAAGGCTACC
>CALBPU010000093.1 GCA_937899395.1 uncultured Fretibacterium sp. | reverse complement strand
TTTTTTCCGCAAATAACGCTGTTGAGCTTGTTCATGTTCGCGTGTTTTAATTTCATGCTCGGATGGACGTAACGGTTAAGCGTGATATTCACGTTCGCGTGTCCTAAAATTTCGCTTAATGACTTGATGTCGAAGCCCAGTTCTACGCATTTTGTGGCGAATGAATGACGAAGCACATGAAAGTTAATCCGCTGAACGCCGCATTTTTTCAGGATGCTTTTGAAACGGTTTTCCATTGTCCGGGGTTCGACAAACTTATCTCTTGAACCACTTAAAACGTATGAATCTTCAACATAAGCTGATTTAAGATATTTCATGAGTTCCGCAGGAATGGGAATTTTTCGGAGCGAACTGGGGCTTTTAGGCTCTCCGATTTCGATGAAAGTTTTTTTCGCAGTGTCCTCGTTCAAGTTGTGGAGGCGTTGCATGGTTCTTTTCACCTGAAATTCTTTATCGCTGAAAGAAAAATCGCTCCACTTCAAGGCGCAGAGTTCGCCTATCCGAATCCCAGTGAAAAGCGAGAGAAGTATTCCAAGCGCAGTCAGGTCAAAATGTTTTTTCAAGTACCGAAGAAGTTTATTTTCCTCTGTGGAAGTCAAAACTCTGATTTGTCCCTGCCTCAACGGAATTTCTACTGCATTGGGAACGTAATTGACTTCATAGCCCCTAAGCATGGCGAAACGGCGAATGCTTTTCATCCGCGAGAAAATCTCCGAAACAGTTTTCGGCGCAAGTTTCTGCCCGTTGCGCCCCTCCGTCAAAAGTTTATTGCAGAACGAAATAATATCTTCGTTGCCGATGTCGTTCAGGTTAAAATTCCCGAACGCTGGGATTATGTAGTTTTTAAGCTGGCTCATGTACTTCACGATGGTTGATTTTTTCCGTATCGGTTTTAATTCTTCGAGCCACTGACGGGCGATATTTTCAAAATTCGAGCTTTTTGCCCGTTTCTGCTTTTTTAATCGGGACTGCTCGTTTTCAAGCTGACTTACGGCTTCGGCTTTTTTCTGTTTTACCTCAGAATAAGATTTCCCGAAAACGTAACCATAAACGGCTTTTTTGCCGTCGTGTCCCTTAATATAACGACCTTCCCAGCGTCCGTCTTTTCTCTTAAAAATGTTTTCGCCTTTTCGTGGCATGATTTAAGCCTCCTGACAGTAAATTAAAAATTTTTTTCTGAAAAAATCGTGTCAAAATTTTTCTTAAAGTATTGCAAAATTAAGCGTTTTCACGTAAAATTGTCCGTACGAAATTATGATTGATAATCTTTCGTGGAGTGGAAGATACTGCGAAAGAAAATTTTTTGTATTCAAAACGTCAGCAACGGCACGGCTTTATGACACTGCAATATCTGCGCTGTCCCAAGATAACGCGAATCAAAACCGAACGGAGAATCGCTCATGAGCCATAATTCATCGTTTTTTAAGGTTACTGGAAGCGGAAAAGCCCGTAAAAATCTTCCGCCTCTGTCGTGGGAGAGTGGCGCACTGTTGGGGAACGGAACGCCGTTAATCATGATTAACCCGTTACTGCCCTGTTCGATTAAATCGCCTGAAACCCCTGCGACCTTTTTTAGAAATGGCTTGTTTTTGTCCCAGATATTTTTTCTGAAATATTCGGGCGGCATCCACTCAATAGAGCAGAACGCCTCAATCGGGACTTGGACGAAATCGCCTTTTTGGGGCAATCCGTCAACTTTGAGCCATAAGCCGCGAGAAACTGAAGCAGTTGTGTTGAGAATGAGATATTCAGAACACATCAGAGCCGAAATGACTGACCCCACGAAAATAATCAGAAGAGCATATTTCTTTTGATTTTTCTTACGCATGGAGGGCCTCTTTCTTGAAAACGGGCTTGCCTTTGTTGTCGCTGGCAGTCATCCTGCAATTAGGATAATTGGAGCATCCCCAAAACGCGCCGTTCTTGCCATTGCGTAAAACCATAGAGCCGCCACAAAGCGGACATTTAACGGAACTTTTTATTACCGCAGATTTTGGATTTTTTCCACCGTCCAAACTATGGACATTTATAGGACGTGCGGAGGCGACAATCCGTCTTATTTCGTCCATAACGTGAGCATTGATAACTTCGTCCATGTACATTTCGGCGTTTTTAACTTTCCTGATGTAAGTTTCCAATTCGGCGGTCAGGTCGGGGAGCGTTATTTCTTCGTGCAGTTGATGAATTAAATCTCTTGCGCCCTGAGACGAAATAAGATTTTTGCCTTTCTTGATTAACACGCCGTCATCAATAATCTCCTGAATTATTCCTGCCTGAGTAGCCGCCGTGCCTATTCCGTCAGTTTCTTTGAGGATTTTCTTGATTTCGGAGTCTTTGACATAAAGATAAACTTCGTTCATCGCTTTGAGCAGTGTCGCTTCCGTGAACCTTGCAGGGGCTTTAGTCTTTTTCTCCAAGAGATTGACGTAAGTGCAAGATCCGTTTTCATTTTCAGACGTTTCGGGCAACGGAGCAGAATTATTTTCTTCGCCGTCATCTTCATTTTTCTCCTGAACTTCGAGAGATTTCCAGCCGTCATTGAGAATCTGCCGTCCCGAAGCCGTAAATAATTCGCCGTCAATCTCAGCGTTTATGCTGATTTGCAAATATTCAAAGTCGGGCATGAAGAACGAGATATAACACTTTGCGACTAATTCAAAAATTAAAGCCTCGTTCCCATCAAGTGGAGTTGAGATTTTGCATGAAGCGGACGGGATAATCGCGTGATGTTCCGCAACTTTTTGTGTGTTGAACACAGAAGTTTTGCGTTCTTTATCGACAGATTCGGGAACTTTGACGGAAGATAATTTTTCGATGACTTCAAAAACTTTTTCGGCTTCGTCATGGTGTGCTTCGGGCAGAAATTCACAGTCGGAACGCGGATAAGTCAAAATTCCCTGCTCATAGAGTTTCTGACAAATTTCCAAAGTTTTGGACGGGGACAAATCGTATTTTTTTGACGCAATCATCTGTAATTTGGGTAGCGAGAACCCAACGGGCGGTTTTGAGGACTGCTTTTTGCTCTCGTATTTAGTTATTGTCGCTGATTTTCCAGTCAATCTGTT
>CALBPU010000092.1 GCA_937899395.1 uncultured Fretibacterium sp. | reverse complement strand
GTGCAGGGCTTG
The DNA here is from genome assembly GCA_937899395.1 of uncultured Fretibacterium sp. Taxonomy (GTDB): domain Bacteria; phylum Synergistota; class Synergistia; order Synergistales; family Aminobacteriaceae; genus JAFUXM01. The sequence goes on along the minus strand of CALBPU010000092.1, from coordinate 40,490 downwards.
CAAACTCCATGATGAACGGTAGTTTCGGAAGCGGTGGAGGTGGAGCAGGTTCGGAAATCTTGAGCGATTTTATGAAGAAAATTTTGGGAGATTGGATAAAACCTACACAAGGAAATATTGCAGAATTACCGAAGAAAACTGATGAAGAACTTTATAAATCATGGGGGGTTTTTGATCCGTATGCAGGAAGGAGATATTTCTAATGGCAGTGTATTTTAGAGAAGAACAGCCTCCGTTATGGCAAAATGTAGCGATTAACTTAATCGGGGGACTGTTGGGAGATGCCATACAGCGAGGAATTGAAGCTAACCGCAACAGGAAAGAAAATGCCGCAATAGCTGACGCAATGGCTAACGCAGGAAATCCGGGTGTGAACTTTATGGGCGGATTAAATACCGTGCCTGAAGGATATAATGATGACGGCTGGCAACAGGCTTTTCATAAGGGCGGAACTCCTATGACACAATTTAATCTCGGAACGGCTGATTTAGTACCGCAAGCTCAACAGCAGGCAATGCCTTCTGCTTGGGATATTAGACAGGCTGTAGCTAACACGTTGGGTAATCCGCGCTTTTCGATGGTTAATCGGGAAAATCTTGAAAAGCTGATGAATCCGTATTATCAGAATGCTGAACAAATGAGGGTTGAGGCATTAAGGAGACAGGCAGCGGAAGATTTCGGGAAAGCTGAAAATCCGTTAGCAGAGGCTCAAAAGCTAGCTATTCAAGGGCTTGCGTCTGATAATTTTGTAAAGAACATTTTTGATAAATACAAATATGACAATCCGTACTTCGTTCCAACACAAACTAATCTTGGCGGCAGAGTACTGCAACAGGCTTTTAATCCCAGAAATGGAGATTTTTCAGAAGGACAAAGTTCTCCAATGACTTTATCGCCTCAACAGATAGCAGATAATGATTATAAATATGCGGTGTTAAATCAAAACGACAGACATTTTTATGAAAACTCGAATTTGGAGAGGTATAAAATTAACAATGAAAATTATTGGAAGACTAGTGAGTTTGAATACGGTAAGGAACAAGACGCTATTAAAAATGCTCAAGAAGACAAAAGAATAGGGCTACAAGAAAGAGCACAAGGTTTTAATGAAAAGGTTTTTGAAGAAGGACAACGAGAAAACCAAAGAAAACAATTAACTGATGAACTCACCGCTATTAATACACAAATAACAGAATTAAAAGACAATTTAGAGAATGCTACAGAACTAAATGAAAGAGCACGAATAGGGCAGCAATTAGAACAGTATCTAAGACTAAGGGAAGAAAAACAAAACGCATTAAACGAACTAAATAATCCACCCAAACAGGAAGAACCAGTGCTAGCTAGTGTTACCCGAACGCCCGAGAATAATTCAGGCAATTCAGGGAAGAAACATTTGGCTTCCTTAATGGCGGGGCAAAATGTAAAAGTTCACTCTCACGGAACTTTCGGTTATAACAGGAAAACTCACAAACATAAAGGTGCTGATTATCCTATCGTTAAAGGTACTCCGATAAGGATTAAATCTGACATGGGAGAAAATTTCAGAGTAACAAGAGTAAATACAGACCCTAAAGGCGGCAGCGGTTACGGCGTTTATGTGGAAGTTGAAGGAACTCGCAACGGAAAACCTGTCAGGTATTTAATGGCACATTTGAAAGAAGGCTCTGTCAATGTGAAAGCAGGAGATTCAGTTAATACAGACCAAGCAATAGGACAAGTTGGGAACACTGGTAATTCAAACGGTTCGAACGGAGGTTATCATCTCCATTTGGAAACAAAAATTCCAGATAAAAACGGAAATTGGCAAAATGTTGATCCTGAAACTTTTTTTGATAATGACGCAGTATCAACTCAACCTGACAAAACAGGAGTTTTCTCAACCGAACAGCAACCGCAACAAAATCAACAACCACAGCCAACGCAAGATAACAGTAGAATCGTATATAAACGCTCTGACGGAGGCATAATAACTGAAAATCAACTAAATCAAATGTATCAGGAACAATCTCAAAATAATGTATCTCCTCAAGCTGTAAATAGAGAACTTGAACACAACGGATATAAAAGAGTTGTAAGAACAATAAATCCAAACGGATATACTCCTGTGTATACAAGAGATAATCCGTTAATACCCAGAGGTCTTATCCAATAACGGAGATTTTTTACAGAAAATGCAAACTATATTAGATACACTAAATAAATTACGTGAAGAACAAGGTTTACCGCCATTAGAAGCTCCTCAAGGCTATACAAATGAAAACGATTTCGGGTCATTAGCAGGTTCATTCGGAATTGGCGCAGGCCGAATGATAAATGATGTGGCTTTAGGCGGGGGCGGAGCAACTTTAGGAAATTTAGGAAGATTAGTTGAAAAAATCTCGCCTTTCAGCGGCTATCAACATCAAAATGCAATTACTAACCTTCTTAAAGCCGAAGTGCCTTTCAGTGAAGTTATGAAACTTTTTCCTTATATGGGATATGAGGACAGTTGGCTGACTAGCGGAGCTAAAAAAGCATTGACTGCTCATAATGCTGTAGAAGATGAGTTTAATAATATGAGAACTCAGCTTTTAGGAACTAATCCAACCCCTTTAGCACATGATTTTGAAGGTGCAGGAACGTCATTCGGTTTTATGGGAAGCGCACTCGGATTAGGATATTTGTTCGGGGGAAGTCCTTTAGCTTTGATACTTTCACACGGAGGCTCTGAAGCAGCAGCAGAAGCAGGAAATTTCCTTGGTGATGTTTACAGGCAAGGGCTTTACGATAAGGGGATTGATGACGGTTCAAGCGGAGCTATTGCTGTAACTGACAAAGTTTTCGGCACTAACTTGGCGTTAAATACTGCTTTAGACAGCACATTAGGATATTTGGCAAGATTAGGCCCTTTAGCTAAACTCACGAAAACTTCTACTCCAGGATTAAAACGTTACCTTATAGGCAGTGGAGGAAGTTTATTAAATGAGTTGTTGCAAGAACCTTCGCAGGAAATAATTTCCGAAGCAGGCATGAATTCTTTAATTAACGGAACGAGCTTTACATCGGAATTAATGAACAGTGGTAAACATTGGTGGGATACAGCAAGACAACTAGCTCCAAGTGTGTCAACGTCAACTCTTATTACTCAGGGGCTTTTAGGCGGGCTTGAGTTTGCAGGTATTCCTACAGGTGTAGGACTGAGGTTTGATATTAATCAAAATGCAGAAAATAAGCATGAAGTCCAACAACTCCAAGATGAAAGAGTAAGAATTTTACAACAAATTAATAATACTAATAATCCTGATGAGGTAACTAACCTTATAGGCGGATTGTTAGATATTAATGAAAAATTAACAAGGCACGGTATAACACCTGAAATAGAGGAAGAAGGAAACGAGGAAAATAATAATCCTACTATTATTCCTGCCGGAATGTCAGACATTGGAGCACAAAATTTCAGCAACCAAGAATCAGCAAGACTTCAGGAAGAACGAGATAAAGTTGCTGCCCAAATTAATAATTATAGGGGAAATAATCCTGAAGAAATACAACAAATGCAGTTACATCTTGCTAATCTCGATGAAGCTGTTAAGAATTACGGGAAAACTCCAGAGCAAATTCAAAATGAAAGAATTGCGGAACAAAGTACACCTGTAACACCAGTAGAGCAAACATATACTCCGTTACCTGATGATATGTTAAAGGCTTTAGAAGAACAAAAGAGCAGAATCGAAGAATCCATTAATTCTAAATTGATAGAACAAAATAATAAGGGGAGCAATCCTAAAAATCAGGAAGAATTAGTAAATTTATTCTCTGAGTTAAATAGGATTGATACAGCAATAAAAGAAGGAAATGTTTCTGAAGCAACACAAATTATCAACGAAGCAAATCAGCAAAATGGATATAATTTCGATATTGAAAATGCAAGCCTTAACGAACTCCAAACTGAGTTAAACAGACTTGAAAATTTGACAGATGAAAAACTTGAAGAACAAATTGTTTATGCTTCAGATCCGCGCAAGTCATCAAAGCTTGAAGAAGAAATACTGGAATTAACTGAGCATATCGGAAAAATTCAAGAGACAATAAAAAATAAGCAAAACGAAAATGCAAACGACATTCAATTAACACCATCATCAGAAAATGAAATAAAGCAAAACAATACTCCTTCTATGGATGATATTTGGAATATCGCTGAAAATAATGAAGATACGAACGATTATTATGATGACTATGATAATTATGATAATGAACATAACACGGAAGAAAATCTAAACCGAGCTGGTAGACAAGAAAACAATGCAATAGAAGAACTCGAAAAAATAAACAGTCAGAAAATCTTTGACATTGTTAATAGATTAAATTTGCCTGCCAATAAAGATTTTGACCGTAAATCTTATGCTGAGGCTTTAAGCAAAGTAATCACAGCTCAGAATATGTGGTTCGCCAAGTATACAGGGCAAAAAATCAGTAACAATAATATTGAATTTAGATATGTGCATGGTTTGCGTGATGAAAAAGGGAACCAAGTTAAGGCCAATATTGCATTTGACCCCAATATAGAAGATGATGTCAGAGCTATTATCAGAGTTTCAGAAATGGCAGACGCTTCTTCAATACTTCATGAAACGGGACATTGGTTCCTCAAAAAACTTGAAGTGCTTTATAATTCTGGACAATTAAAGGGTTTGGCAAAAAAAGACTGGCAAATATTGTTAAATGCTTATAAGGTTGATATTGGAAATATTGACTTTAATAACATGTCTGAAGCTGATGGAGCTGCATGGAAAGAGTTTCACGAAAAATTTGCCACTGACCTTGAAAGATATTTCAGGACTGGTGAAGCTCCAAGTAATAAATTAAAACATGTCTTTGAGCAGTTCAAGCGGTGGTTAAAAGCAGTTTACACCGAAATTACAAATATAAGGTATGCCGGAGCTGACGGGCAAATGCACTCACTGGAGTTACACCCTGATGTTAAAGCATTCTTTGATGAGGTGTTCGGGGATAATGAACAGGGAAATAGAACTGAGAACCATAGTCAAACTGCTAATAAAACAATAGGGAAGAAAAAAACAATTCATGATGTGATAGAAGCAGTTAAAACTGAACAGGGGATAAAAAATTCTGGGAGTATCTGGTGTGATTACGCTCGTATATCACCAAATGAGGCTAAACGCATTTCTGAAGCTACGGGACTTGATATTAATGATAATTATGTTCATACATTTGTTGGAAGTTCTTTAATACATACTAATAAAAGGCATGGTCTAGGTAATGAAAAAATAGAAAGTCAATTACCTATAACAGAAAATGATTATGAACAAATCCCCAATGTAATACAAAATGCTGATGAAATTACTTTAGGCAATGAAAAAACATCATTAGGCAATGATACGATTGTATATCAAAAAAGAATTAACGGACATGTATTAATTGTTGAAGAAGTTAGAACTGGGCGAAAAAAATTATCATTCCATACTATGAGAAAAGCTAAGGCTGGATACAAATATGATTTATCACATGAAGGGCACCCTATAATAAGGGAAAAAACTAAGTCCGAAGGAGTTACGTCCAAAAACGACACCCAACCCGAAGTTGGATCTCCTAATGCCCTTAGTTTTTCACAAAGTTTAACTGAAACCTCTGAAAAAATCAAACAGGATATTAATCAAATCGAAAGCTATAATCAAGCCGAAACCTACAATCAAATCATCGGTGTAGAAGGGGCAAAAGCTATTGATAAAGCAAACGGCAACACAAACCTAATGGACAATCTCGAAATTGCTAAACAAATGGCTAGAGATGGCGGAAAAGGAATAAAAACTATTTGGCTCGCTACAGGTTGGGAACTTGCTCCGGATAATAAATGGCGGTGTGAAATTCTTGACGACAAAATTAACAAGGAAATTGTTAAAACTGCTAAGAAAGAAAATAAAAGAACACCGTATCTTATGTACTATACAAAGTTAGGTGAAGTCTATAATAATAAAGAATTATTTAAGGCTTATCCTCAGTTAGAAAACATGCCAGTTTACTTTGATGGTCAGATGGAAGATAATATGGGCGGTTATTATTCCAATTTTTTGAAGGAGATACATGTTAATTCCAATAAAAAAGATAAAGAAATACAATCATCGTTAATTCATGAAATCCAACACGCTGTTCAATATATTGAAGGTTTTAGCAAGGGTGGCTCTTCAGAGTATTTTGAGTCCAAAGTAAGGCAATATAATGAACGGAGTATTAATATTCATAATGAGATAGCGAACTTAGATACTAAAGCCGGCATATCTAAGTTAAGAACTAAATTAACACGAAAAGTTGTTAATGGAACCATTTCTCTCGATGAAGCTGAAAACGAGATTGAAAAAGCAAGAAAAAATTCATTGCTGGCTGATGAATATCAGAAATTGCAAGGTGAACTTGATGAGTTAAGGAAAGAATTTGATGATAAATATCACGGATATACAAACTCCTACGATATTTACAGACATTTAGGCGGAGAAGTTGAAGCAAGAAATGTTCAAAACAGAGAAAAGCTAAATCCTAAACAACGCAAAAATAAGTCTCTTACAGAAACCCAAGATGTTGACGATTGGATTGTGAGTTACAATCAGGCCGTCGCTGCTGATGACGAACATATAAACGCTGAAGAACAGATTGAAGCTGTACGTAATCAATATGAGGGCACTGATAAATGGCTCAAAGCTCCTAACGGAAAAAAATCTAATCTCAATGAAAAACAATGGCTTCAGGTGAGAACTGAAAATTTCAAACGATGGTTTGGGGATTGGGAAGCAGCAACAGAAGCAGCTAATCCGCGCACGGTAAACAGCATTACAGAAGCTGGGGAACTTGTCCGCTCTTTAGGTATACTTAATAAAGAGATTGAGAATAGTCATCTTGGTATAACAGCGCAGATCAGCGGAAAAGGTCTTGCTAAAATGCAAAGTGAGAAAGCTACTAAAAAATCTATTACACCGAAACTTCATGCGCTTGCTGTTGCAAATATTGACCGTCTTTTTAAGTCAGCAACGATGGAATTCAAACACTCTGATTCACATGGACGAAGCGAGGTTGAACAAGTGCGACGACTTGGTTCAATTATGCTTGATAACGAAACAGGGAAATATGTTCCAATTATGCTTACGTTGATAGAATATCAACATGACGGGAAGAAAATTTATAGTGTAGAAGCTGTTGATGTGGTTAAATATAAGGAAAATTCCGCAGGGCAGTTGACTGCACCCGCTCAAGGGCGAATACAAGTCCCGATTGCGGAATTTGTCAGTAACATAGCAAAATTTGCGGAAAGTGTCAATAATGTTTCAAAAGTTGTTGACGAAAACGGCGAGCCGTTGGTAGTAGAAAAAGACGGAGAACTTGTTTATATGAAGAATGACAAGCAAATAAAATCCGCTACTGATAATAAAGGCACATTTGACGCTAACAATCCTGAAATTTATTCTCAAGCCGCTTATAATCCGAAGAAATTTTTAGGTGACTTATTTGAAAAACTAAGGGATAAAGTCAAAAATATCACTTCATCTGCAAGAGCTATGAATAATAACTCTAAACCAAGTTTTGAGACCTTTGAGGGTAAAGACGGAGAAATTGAAAGCCGTTATAAAGAAGGTCAAAAGGGCATTCAGCAGCCTACTTTAACTCAAAGGATCATGAAGCCTACAGTGAAACTTTTAAGAAGCTTCAGAGGTGCTTATTCGGATTTATCAGGGCTTGACAGTCAGGGTAAAGATTTAAGGAAAGCTAAGGGAATGTTTGAAACTCTGCATAACAAGAGAGCTTATAAAGTCCATGAAGCTATGAAAACTTTCACTCAAAATCTTAAAGGTTTAAGCGAATATCAAAGGGATTTGTTCTCAAGAATGAGGCTCTTAGATGATTTAACATGGAGAAAATCTCAAGTTCCTGACGCTAATTTGCCGTTCGGTTTTACTGATGAAATTCTCAAAAAAGAACATAAACGTTTCTCTGAACTTGTAAAATTACACCCTGAAGTCCAAAAAGCTATTGAGCTTGAAGAACAAACTATACAGAATATTAACAAAGAATTCATTGCCGCTGCGAAGGATATAGGGCTTGATCTTGATACCGTGTTCAAAAATCCTCATTATTACAGGCATACCATACTTGAATATGCCAATGCCGCTTATCACGGAAATTTTAACAGGGCTGATTTAGGCACTATTCAAGATTTAGTTGACGCTGAACTTAACGGGATTACTAACCGCAGTTATATGAAAAAATATCGCGGAAGCTCGAAAGATATTAACGCAAATTATGTTCAGGCAAACGCTGAAGTCAGGGCGCAAATGCTCATGGATATTGAAATCCTGAAAACTCTCAAGGATATTCAGAAGGAATTTGATATTGCTCCGAAATTAAGAGACAAAATCAGACAGGCTTTTAACCAGAGCAACAACTCTTTTAATCAGGGTGAAGGAATTAATTTAAGCGATGTTATCCCTGAAGGCTACTCGATTTTTAATCCTGCCGGATCAAGATTAATTCATTCGGCTAATTCTACGGCTGAAAATATTATCGCTATGGCTCTCGATGACGCTTCAGAAAGTTCGGGCATTCCTCTTGATACAATTTTGCAGTCAATGGGGAAAAAAGGTGAAGAATATTTTAATCAGTTAATGGTTTTGCCTAATCAGGTTGTCGAAAATCTCAAAAAGATGAGCAAAAGCAGAGACAGAGGAATGTTAGGGAATACTGCAAGAACTTTAACGAGTTGGTGGAAAAAAGCTGTCTTGTATAGTCCTACTCGGAACTTGAGATACAATTTCAGGAATATCACGGGCGATATTGACGCTTTAATCGCAGGTAATCCGGGAGCTTTACGCCATTTTGGAAAAGCATTTAACTCTGGTGTCCAACCCATTTCGTTAAGACGTGTGCTTGCCATTGCTCTGAATCCGTGAGCTGTCATATCGTCATTCGTGTAGCCCATTGAGCGGAGGGCAATTCTGATCGTGTTGTTACTCATAGGCTTGCCGTCATACAGAATATTTTTTCTCCTTAGGTTTTAACTGCTTTATTTGAATGTCAGTCAGTGCCATTGCTAAACTTTCTCCCCTTTCCCGTAGTCCTAATTTTGATTATACATCAGACTACGGAAAAGACTACGAGATTGTTAGTTGCTGTGGAGTTACAGAATTTTACAAAGACGTAAAAAACATTAGTCTTTATCTGGTTTTGTTAAATTTGTTTTACAGAAATTTTTTAAGATTTTTCATGAAAACATGGGTGATACTGGATTTGAACCAGTGACCTCTTCCGTGTGAAGGAAGCGCTGCTACCCCTGAGCTAATCACCCTAAAATAATAACTAGAAGAATTTTACAGCAAACTCTTTCAAAGTCAAGAAATTATTTCACGCTTTTGCAAAAATCATAATTTTTAGATGTTTAATAAGTATGATCAATATAACTTTCCTCTTGACCTTAAATTTATCTTCTGATAGAATTCTCATTAATATAAAAGTTTGATTAATATAATTTTAAGGAAGGAAATGACATTCTTGTTGAAAAATAAAAATAGCTTTGCAAAATTTTCGTTGCTTATTTTAGTTTTATGTGCAGTGATTTTTGCGTCCGTTAATAGTTCTGAAGCCGCAAAGAAAAAGAAACGTTATGATGATTGGCGCGGTGTCGCTGCTGATATGGCTCTCGAATTTAACGCAGCTATTGACGATGTTATTAACGATAAATATCAAGATGCTTACACTCACGTTAATGACGCTTATTTCAAATATTACGAGGTTCAGGGCGTTGAAAGCACCGTCATGTATGCAATCTCTGCTGCTAGAGTCAATCATATCGAAGGACAATTCAGAGATATTAAACACGTCTTATTAGGTAATCAGGAAAAAGAGAAAAACACTTTAATTCAGCAGATAGAAGACCTTAAAATCAAAGTTTACAAGGATTCAATGGTTCTTGACGGAAAAGCCGAAATTTCTGACCCCGACAGCGCAGGTAACGCAATTTATTCAGATACTCAAGTTCCTAAGCCTTCATTAATAGCAAGCACTCCTGAACCTGTTAAAAGTGAGCCTCAGCAAACAGAAGTTTCAACTCCTTCAGTGAATAAAGCTCCTGTAAGTAGGGACTGGCTAACTTTTATTACGGCGTTCGGGCTTTTAGTTCGTGAAGGTCTTGAAGCAATCTTAGTTATTGTTGCAATCGTCGCTTATCTCATCAAAACAGGAAATCAGAAAATGTTAAAGAGTGTTTATCTCGGATCATTCGCAGCAATAATTGCCAGTGTCATTTTAGCTTGGTTCCTCGAATATATGATGGGTGATGCAAGCGGTTTAGCTCGTGAACTCCTCGAAGGCTGGACGATGTTCTTGGCTGTTGCGGTCTTGTTTTATGTCAGCAACTGGATGTTGTCAAAAGCTGACACGATAGCTTGGGAAAGTTATATCAGCGGAAAAGTTCAGCAATCGATCGACTCAAAGAGCCAATGGACTTTAATTTTCGCGGCTTTCATTGCGGTAATGAGAGAAGGAGCGGAGCTGATTTTGTTTTACTCAGCAGCTTTCACGGGAGGCATGAGCAACCCTGCTTATATAGCTTACGGAATAGGTGCCGGAATTTTAGTCCTTGTTGCAGTATGGGTAGCATTCAGATATTTCAGCGTCAAACTTCCGTTAAAAGCCTTCTTCATGTTTACAAGTATCTTGCTGTTCTTAATGTGCATTTCATTCATGGGCAAGGGCGTTGTTGAACTCACTGAAGCTGACGTTATAACGGGACGTACGGTTATTCCTGCAATGAAAGGTTTTTCGATTGAGATTTTGAGCATTTACGACAGAGCTGAAACTTTAATACCGCAGATTATGTTAGTTATTGCGGCAATATGGATAATGCTCCCTCACATGTTCAAAAAGAAAAATAAGTCTGAAGAAAAGGCTTAATTAAATTTTGTATAAATACCTCGTTGAAATTTTTTCGGGGAATTTATAAATAATCATTAAAATTTTTTTAGGAGGAATTTTTTATGAAAAAGTTCGTTTTTTCAGTAATGGTTTTAACGCTTGCTCTTTCAAGTGCGGCGTTCGGTGCTCAGGCTGTATCGGTTAAACCCGGTGAAGCCGGTTTTGAGGAAATCCCAATCGGCGAAACTCAGGTTGGCCCTTACAATGTCGCAGCAGTTTATTTTCAGGCAGTAGATATGTATCCTGCAGGAAAGAACCCTTCAAAAGAAGATTCAGACATGCACCTTGAAGCAGATATTCATCTTAAACCTGAAGCGGCTATTGATTACGGCTTCGGCAACGGTGAAGATATTTGGCCTGCATATTTAACAGTCAAATACGAAATCGCTAAAATTGACGGCAAAGTCGTAATGGACGGATCATTCATGCCGATGAACGCCGACGACGGCCCTCACTATGGTGCGAACATAGCTAAAGGTCTTCCTGTCGGACCGTATAAGCTGAAATTCATCATTGAACCTCCGACTGATTACCTGCTCCACACTGACCCTGAAACAGGCGTTCCTGCGAAAGATGATGCCAAAAACTTTTTCCAGACTCATACTGTAACGTTCGATTGGAATTATACAGCAGAGCAGCTTCAGAACGACTAAAATTTTTGGTCGAAAATAATTAATCACAAAAAATTTTTCGGAGGCTTCGTAAAATAATAATTCGGGGCTTCCGTTTTTTAATTGGAGGGATAAAAAATTCTCAAGTATCTTGTAGCTGTTACGGATCATTTGGCGGCATTTGCTTTAATGCTCGGAATAATTTTAAGTTTCGCTAAACATCACTATGCTAAAAAATTCGCTTGGATTTTTTCAGGATTAGGATTTTTAGCGGGCTGTATTTTGTTCGGAGTTCGTCTTTATGATCCAAGAGGCATGAATTTAATTTTAATGGCTTTCAACAGAAAGTTAGTTGTAACTGTCGCAGGCGTTGGAATTGCAGCGGTAATTTTCACGGTCATTTCATCTTTAACAAAAAATAAATTCCTGCGTATCGTTAATTTATTCTCAATCTTCGCTTTAGTTTTTGTATCGTTAATGTATTTAATTCCGCCTGTCCTTCAATATACTCGTGAGTTTGTTTATTTCGGCGAATCCGGAATTAGCACTAACGCAATGTTAAGGGCATTAGGTTTTACTCTCGGAATTTTCATTTGCCTGCTGTTGATTTTAAGCTCTTATGAAGTTCATAACTCTTTGAGGAATGATAAAGAACGTCATATATTTTTGTTCGCAAGCATTTTAATCTTCACTCTTGAATACATGGCCGGAGCTGTCGCAGCTTTACAAAGATTAAAAGTTTTGAAAATCACTGACGCAGTTTTTAACGTTTCAGTTTTTGATGTAATGATCTGGAGAGGTGAAAATCCGAACGCATTTTTATTCGCTCAATTAATTTTTGTTTTAATAATGCTCTTGTTCGTAATTAAAACTCATTTAAGACCCGAAAAAATTTTCCCCAACAAAGCATTATTACGAAAAGAAAAAGCAAGGTTAAGAGATTGCCGCCGATGGTCATTAAGTTTGTTATTTTTGGGAGCAGTAGCTGTGCTGGTTGTAACAGTTCTGCATTATTATGACACTAAACCGCCCGCTGAAATTCCTCCCGAACCTTATGAAATTTCAAACGGAATAATCTCGATTGAGCTTGAAAAAGTTTCGGACGGACATTTGCATAAATTTTCATATATAACTCCGAGTAAAACCGACGTTAAATTTTTGGTCGTTAAAAAACCTGCCGGGACTGCTTACGGAGTTGGATTAGATGCTTGTGATATTTGCGGTATAGCCGGATATTACGAACGCGGTGAAGAGGAAGTTGTTTGCAGACGCTGCGATGTCGTTATGAACAAAAACACTATAGGCTTCAAAGGAGGCTGCAATCCTGTTCCGTTTGATTACGAAATTAAATCGGGAAAAATTTTTATTGACGTAAAAGTTTTAGAAGCTGAAGAAAAGAGGTTCCGATAAAAATTGTTTTGGCACATGATAATTAAAACCCTCGCTCGTCAAAAAAGCAAAATGTTAATGATAGCGTTCACCGTCGTTTTAGGCGTGTCGTTATCAACGGCAATGATGAACGTTATGTTGGGCGTTGGAGATAAAGTCAACCGTGAATTAAAAGTTTACGGAGCAAATATAACCGTAAGACACAAAGACGCTGCATTGATGAGCGATTTATACGGATTAACTGAAGGGCTTGGAGTTAATGACAAATTTTTATATGAAGAAGACGTTTTGAAACTCAAGTCGATATTTTGGGGATTTAACATTCTCGATTTTTCACCGATGTTAGACGGAACAGCAATTATGAATATTAAAGGCCGTGCAGGAGTTGTCGGTGAAGTTTCGTTATTGGGAGCATGGCCGGAAAAGCATACGATTTTACCGACTGGAGAACAGTTAGACACAGGATTAAAATCTCTGCGGACATGGTGGGAAATTGAAGGCGAATGGCTCAATGAAGATGATGATAATTTTGTAATGCTGGGAAAAATTTTAGCCTCAAAAAATAATATTCATGTCGGTGATGCTATAACCCTCACTAACAACGGAGTAATCAAAAATTTTGCCGTAAAAGGAATTTTCAATGACGGCGGACAAGCTGACGAAAAAATTTTAATGACACTTCCTGCCGTTCAGGAATTGATGAATTTACACGGAAAAGTTTCTTCCATTGAAGTTTCAGCTTTAACAACTCCTGATAACGATTTAGCTAGAAAAGCAGCTCAGGATCCTCGAAGTTTATCGCCTGATGAATATGAAACATGGTACTGCACGGCCTATGTTAGTGCAATCTGTCATCAAATTCAGGAGGTTATAAGAGACGGAGTAGCAAAGCCTGTGAGACAGGTTGCCGAATCCGAAGGAACAATATTGAACAAGACGACGTTGTTAATGGTTTTGATAACGATTTTAAGCTCCATAGGTTCAGCGTTGGCTATTTCAAATTTAATCACCGCAAGCGTTATTGAACGTAGCCAAGAGTTAGGATTATTAAAAGCTCTCGGTGCTTATAACTGGCAAATAGCTTTATTAGTTTTAGTTGAAGTAATGATTACGGGATTAGCTGGAGGAGTGGCAGGTTATTTTCTCGGGATCGGATTTGCTCAAATTATAGGACAAACAGTCTTCGGTTCATATATCGAGATTGCCCGAATGGTAATTTTGATTGTAGCTGTAATTTTGTTCTTCGTAACATTGCTCGGAAGCATACCAGCTATTCGTTATTTAATGGCATTGAAGCCTACGGAGGTTTTACATGGAAAATAGAAAACGTCATGGCAGCCGTCGGAAAATGTATCTGAAAATGGTATCAGGTTCATTAATACGCCGTGCCTCAAGATTAATAATTGCTGTTTTGGCTATTGCTATAGGAGCAACAATTTTATCGGGATTAGTTACGATTTATTATGACATTCCCGAACAGTTAGGTCGTGAATTTCGTTCTTACGGAGCAAATTTAATCGTGCTTTCTGAAGGTGAATCAAAAATCACTCGTGAAACTTTAACTTCTCTGAAAAATTTAATCGGTTCAGAAAAAATTGTCGGAATGGCACCTTATCGTTATCAAACCGTAAAAATTAACGAACAGCCTTATATAATCGCCGGAACTGATTTAAGAGAAGCCGAAAAAAACAGCCCTTTCTGGTACATTGAAGGAGAATGGGGAAATTCAAAAGAGCCTGAAAAAGTTATGGTCGGCCATGAAATAGCAGAGACATTGAACTTAAAACTCGGAGATATTTTTACGGTACAGGGAGTTAAATACGGTGAAAGAGCCGAAGCCTCACGACAGGATTTATCAGCCGAAGAAAATCAGAAACGTGATTTAGGCCATCAAAATTTCAACAAAAAATTAACAGTCTGTGGAATTGTTTCGACAGGAGGAGCTGAAGAAGGGTTTATATTTGCTGATATTGATATGTTAGATGAAATTATCGGCGATACTTTCAGAGCTGACGTTATTGAATGCAGTGTTGTAGCTGATGCGAATGAACTCAAAAATATTTCAGCAAATATCGAAAAACAAATTCCCGACTTACAGCCTCGTGCCGTGAGACGTTTAACTCAGTCTCAGGATATAGTTTTGGGAAAATTGCAGGCTCTAGTATTGCTAGTAACGGTCGTAGTTCTAATTATCACAATGATTTCAGTATATACAACGATGATGGCAATGGTAGCTGAACGCCGCCGTGAAATTGCGTTGAAAAAGGCATTGGGAGCTGAAAATAAATTAGTGATGAGTGAATTATTAGGTGAAGGAGTTTTGTTAGGAATGATCGGAGGAGCTGCGGGAGTATTTTTAGGATTTGAATTTGCTCAGCGTGTAAGCCTTAATGTTTTCGGAAGGGCAATAAATTTTCAGTGGGCATTAATTCCGATAACAATCGCCGTTTTCATAATAATAACCGTAGCTGCTTCAATAATTCCCGTACGTAAAGTAATGGATATACACCCTGCAATAGTTTTGAAAGGAGAATAAATTTAACATGGCTAAAAAGATTTTAGAGCTTAAAAACGTTTCAAAGATTTACGGATCGTTAAAGGCACTTGCTGATATAAATTTGAGCGTCAATGCCGGAGACTGGCTTTCAATAATGGGGCCTTCAGGTTCAGGAAAAACGACTATGATAAATATTATCGGCTGTATGGATACTCCGTCAATCGGGAATGTAATTCTTGACGATGTTGATATAAGCAAAGAGACTGCCTCGAATTTAACACGAATTAGAAGGGACAAGATAGGATTAATTTTTCAACAGTTTCATTTGATAAGTTACTTAACAGCGGTTGAAAATGTAATGGTGGCTCAATATTATCACAGTATGCCTGACGAAGAAGAAGCAATGGAAGCTCTTGAAAAGGTTGGATTAAAGGACAGAGCCAGACATTTACCTGCGCAACTATCTGGAGGAGAACAACAGCGAGTTTGTATTGCTAGGGCACTGATAAATTCACCTCAAATTTTATTAGGCGATGAACCGACAGGAAACCTTGACGAAGAAAACGAAGGAATTGTTGTAGATATATTCAGACGGCTTCATGATGAAGGAGTTACGATTATAATTGTTACTCATGATCCTGAAGTCGGCGATGTAGCACAGCGGAAAATAATTCTTGAACACGGGAAAATTGTTGATGATATTGATCAGTCGGCAACATTTGGTGAAGCCTTGAAAATTAAAAGCAAGGGAGAATAAAGAACAGTTGTGGAATTTAATGCCTTTCCTAGTAATATCACAAGTATCTTCCGGTATCTGCACGAAATAGAAAAATGCCGGATCATTTCTGAAAAACAGATGGCGCGTCCGACCGACATGCCCCTTGCGCAAACACTGAGGGACGGGAAATCATGAAGCTGAATGAAAGGACTGTAATGATAATCTTCATGACCCGTCCTTCATCGATCCTACAATGGAACACATCTCAGAACAATCTACTTCGCTGTTTCGTCTCTGTAGCTCGCTCATTTCTAAGCTCATCAATAGTTATAGTGAAAGCACTTGAAAAATTCAAACCCTTCCACCGCTGAAGCGGTTCCCCTTCCCGGCAAGCTGGGCTTTTCATTGCCCTTATCAGGTACGGCAAAGAATCTTGTCTCCCCTGAGAAGGGGAGATGTCAGTAAAACTGACAGAGGGGTCTGTTACTTTTTAAGTGTTTTTACTATAACTGCTGTAGAAGCTTCAGAGACTTCAGAGAATGAAGAATCATTAAATGAAACGAATGAAAATTCGGGAGGCTGTAACACAGGTCTTATACAGTCGTGGGGATTGTTAGTTGTGGGATTTTTAATTTTCAAGCGCATTAAATAATCAGGAGTGCTATAATTACCCAAAATGCGACATAAAATTTTATGAAAGGAGCAAAATTTTTACATGTCAACAATCGGTTATTATGATCCTGATAACTTTAAGAAGGTTTATCATGCACAGCCTCGTACAACAATCGAGACTTTATTTTACGGCAACAATGTTCATCATGTTTTAGATTTGAAGGAGGCTTATAACCTCGCTAAAAATTCTCCCGGCACTATCGAATTAACAGGTATGCCCGTTTACAAGCCCACTGAACAGGAGCTTCCTATGGACGCAAATGTTCTTCTCTTTAACGACGGTGCAATTTTCGGACGTACAGCAGCAGCAAGACGCATTGTAGGTTATCCTGATGTAGATGTTGCGAAGTACTGCAAAATTATTCGTGAAGCTGTTTACAAAATGCGCTACAAGAAACTTTATCAGGCTGATGCTTATGTCGGACTTGATGAAGATTTCATGACAGCCGCTCATATAATTCTCCCTGAAGGTTACGAGAATAATTTGTACAACTGGATGATTAACTTCCAGTATGCAAACGAAGCTTATAAACCTCGTTACGAAAAATCACGCAGAATTTCAGATCATGACGGTGATATATTCTTTGTTGCTGATCCTGATTGGTCGCACCCTGATTTCCCGCTTGGCCTTGCTTTCTTCTCACCTGAAGAGAACTGCGCAATAGTTTTAGGTCTCAGATATTTCGGAGAATTGAAGAAGGGAACATTAACCCTTGCTTGGGGAATTGCTGCACGCAACGGTTACGCTTCATGCCACGGAGGATTAAAGCGTTACACACTTAAAGACGGAAGCAACAAGAAATATGTTCTTGCGGCATTCGGTCTTTCAGGTTCAGGAAAATCAACAATCACTCACGCAAAACACGACGGAAAATATGATGTAATGGTTTTGCATGATGACGCATTCGTCGTTAATGTCAAGGATAAATACGCAATCGCCCTTGAGCCTACATATTTCGATAAGGTTGCTGACTATCCTATCGGCTGCCCTGACAATAAATTCCTTTTAACTCTTCAGAACTGCGGCTGCGTAAAGACTAAAGACGGAAAATTAATCGCTGTTACTGAAGACGTGAGAAACGGAAACGGCCGTGCTATTAAATCACGTATGTGGTCGCCTAACAGAGTTGACAGAATTGATGAGCCTCTTAACGCTATATTCTGGTTAATGAGAGACCCGACAATCCCGCCTGTATTAAAACTTGAAGGACCTTCACTCGGTTCAGTATTAGGCGCAACACTCGCTACAAAACGTACAAGCGCTGAAAACTTAGCACCCGGTGTTGACCCTGACGCATTAGTTTGTGAACCTTACGCTAACCCGTTCAGAACTTATCCGTTAGGAATGGACTACGAGAGATTCAAACAGCTCATTGAGGACGGAGTAGACTGCTACATTCTCAACACTGGAAACTTCATGGGCAAACCTGTAGGAAAAGAAAATACTCTCATGATCCTTGAAAGAATCGTTGAAGGTAAAGCAAAATGGGAACCGTTCGGAAATCTCACTGGAATTAAGACAATGCACATCGACGGCTTTGACGCTGACCTTAATAACGTTGAATATAAGACACAGTTAAAGAAGCGTTTCCAGGACAGATTGAACTTCATCAATTCGAGAGACACCGAAAGAGGCGGCATTGATAAGTTACCTGCTGATGCTCACGAGGCTGTTGAGAAATTAATAGCTGAAATCGGCTAAAGATTTTCATGTTATAATCACAGTTGTTGTTTTTTCTTTTTTTTTCATTTTTGTTATATTTTCCTTAGAAAATGCGGTGTTCTGAAACTTTTTCGGAGCGCCGCATTTTGAATATGAGGTGAAAAATTTTTATGCTTGCTAAATTATTTATGCAGTTTCTGAAATTCGGGAGCTTCACTTTCGGTGGAGGTTGGAGCATTGTTGCCCAGATGAAAGAATTATATGTTGACCGTGAAAAATCTTTGACCGATGAAGAATTATTAGATTTAACGAGTATCGGCCGAAGTTTACCGGGAACTATGATAGGGAATATAGCTATGCTTTACGGGCACAGAATTGCAGGATTTTGGGGCGGAATAGCTTGTGTGTTCGGAATGATAGCTGTACCGATGTTAATTTTGTTATTGATAACTGGATTTTATACGGCATTTCAGCATAATTTATGGGTAGCTTCAGCAATGCGCGGTATTAGAACTGCTGTAGCTCCCGTAATTTTAAGTGCTTTAATGGGAATGATTAAGAGTGCTTTCAAAATTTCCCCGTGCATATTAATAGCTGCTGCAATGTTCGTTTTATATTTTTATTTTCGAGTGAGCTGCGTTTGGCTTGTCGTAATCGGGGCGTTTTTAGGTCTGGGAATTTGCGAATATTACGAGAGGGTGAAGAATTTTGATGTTGTTGCTTGAATTATATTGGAGCTTCATTAAAATCGGCTTCACTAGTTTCGGAGGTCTTTCAATGATACCGTTAATTTCAAGTGAAATGATTTCGCACGGTTGGATGACAGCTTCGGAAGTGTCTGACATTGTAGCTATAGCCGAAATGACACCCGGCCCTTTAGGATTGAATTGCGCGACTTTTGCAGGAATGAGAGCTGCCGGAGTTTTGGGAGCATTTGTTGCGAACTTGGGAGCATTGGCACCGACATATACATTTTGCGTAATGGCGGCTATATTCCTTGACCACTTCCGAAAAAACAAAAAACTTGCTCAAATTATGTTAGGAGTTCGTCCTGCATGTGTCGGAATGGTTGCGGGAGTTGTGATTGATTTAGCCTTAGTAAATTATTCCGATATTGAGGGAAAAATTCATTTGCCTTCATTAATATTAGGCGTTACAGATTTGATTATGTTAGTGAAGTTTAAGATTTCAATTCCGAAAGTGTTATTATTCAGTGCGTTAGTCGGAATAATTCTATATGGAGTGATAGGACTTTGAACAAGGAAAATTTGAATTTAATAATAAATCTTCGTCATGAACTTCATGCCAACCCTGAACTTTCAATGAATGAAACAGGGACAAAACGCAGGCTCATGGATTTCATCGAACATAACACTAAGTTAGCTGTTGTAGATTGCGGAAAATGGTTTTATGCTTCAAGATATGTAGAGGGAACAAAAGGAATAGCGTTTCGTGCTGATATGGACGCTTTGCCTATGGACGAATCAATAAAAATCCCTTATGCCTCAAAAATTCCAAACGTCTCTCACAAATGCGGCCATGACGGACATTGTGCTGTACTTTGCGGATTAGCTCTTGAGCTTGAAAACATTCCTCCTGAAAAATCAGTTTATTTAATCTTTCAACATGCTGAAGAGACAGGACATGGAGCAAGAGAATGTTCAAATTTATTGCGTGAACGAAGTATCAGCGAAATTTATGCGTTTCATAATTGGAGCGGCTGGCCTGAAAAAAGCATAGTAGTTCGAGAAGGATTATGTCAATGTTCGTCGGCTGGACTTACAATAAAATTCATCGGCAAAACCTCACATGCGAGTGAACCTGAAAAAGGTTTGAACCCTGCGAAAATTATTGCTGAATTAATTTTGGGCATTGAAAAAAATTATAAGGACAAAAAAATTCTATGTACAGTTATTAATATAAAACTCGGTGAAAAAAATTTCGGAATATCTCCGGGAGAAGGTGAAGTATCTTTAACGTTAAGAGCTGAACGGGAAGAGAACATGAGATTATTCCGCAACGCTGTTGTGAACATGGCCGAAAGATTAGCAAGGGAAAATTCAATGAGTGTTGAATGTTCCGGCTATGATTATTTTCCGGAGACATTGAGCGACATAGAATGCGTGAAAAAAATTAAGAATGCCGCAAAAAATTTGAGCTTAAAAATAATCAACATGCCGGAAGCAATACGAGCCTCTGAAGATTTTGGATTTTACACGAAACAAATTCACGGAGCGATATTTTATATTGGGAACGGTGAAAATTATCCTGCAATTCATTCGGCTGAATATGATTTTAATGATGAAATTCTTGAAACAGGGGTTGAGATTTTCAAAGGTATATTAGTGAACCTCCTTTGACTAAAGTTAAAGACTTCGAAATGATATAAAGCTCCTCAAAGCCATGACCGACTTTGTAAGAGCCTTAACGGATTTAATCCGTACTTTCTATGTTTTATTTGCATATTATACAATATGATTTCAGGAAAGGAGAAATTTCAAAATGGCGCAGGAAAATTTTGTAACTCGTGATGTCTTTGATTCAGAAATAAAACGCATTGAACAAAAAGTTGACAACTCCATTGAACGTATTGAACTTAAAATGGACGTTTATACCGCAAAAATGGAAGGCAAATTTGATACCCTTAATGACCGCATTGATGGTATAGCTGCTCATGTAAACAGTGTTGTAACTTATGTAAATTGGATTCTTGCTTTAACTGGTATAATTATTGCTGTAGGAACTTTCGTTATTCAAATTCTGCTAAAATAACTCCATTAAAGTTCCGCTGCATTATCTCCGAAATATATATTGAAGTAAAAAAGGGTTCGCACAAAATACTCTGAAGTTCTTGCGGAATCATCATCATGTGAACAAGCTGCTCTGAAAAATTCGGGGACGCTCTGTTCAGGAGGAACGGAGACCGTTAAATATCAGAGAAGTGAGTGTAAATTATTGAGTATCATTTAGGAGGTGAAAGCCCAAATTGAAACTTTATCGCGCTACAAAGGGCTGTATGTTTCTCCAAATTTTTGAGGGAGCGGCATACTTGGAAAAATTTTCATTAAAACCATTACAAATTTATCCCGTATGAAACGGGAAGAAAGGACAAGGAGGTTTATTTTAATGAAGAAACGTTTATTTACGGTTTTTACGTTGTCTGTGTTCCTCGTAGGCATCATGGCGGCGGCGGCGGCGGCGGCATCAGTTACAATTAATCCAAACACTGTAGAGGCCACAGTAGGTACTGCGGTGAATGTTGAGATCACGGTTACTAATACTGCTAGTAGTGCGGCTGTTGCGAAGGTTGCTACTGCGAGTTCCTCGAGTTCCTTTGGTGCAAGCGCAACACAAGGCGGACTGACATTAACAGGGAATACAAGCTCTGTAAGCAAGAATGGAACTCAAACAATTAAATTGACAGGCACCCCCGAGGTGGAAGGCACACTAGCATTCAAGGTAGGTGTATCTAGCTCTAATTGCGTGGAGCTTACCGTTACTGTTGCTGCGGCCAGTAGCGGTGGCGGTGGCGAAAGCGGTGGCGGCAGCACAAGGCCTACAAAGCCGAAGTTCTACGATTCTAGTAATAAAGAACTTGATGCCGAGAAAGCTGTTAAACTCTTCAAAACTTTGAAGTACAAAACAGATTTGTCTGGAGATATAGTAATCAAAGCTAGCAATGAAGTAGGCGAAATCACTGCTTTTACTGCTACAATGGATTCGATTGCAGGTTTATCGCTTGACGTTGACGCCGATAAGCATGAAGCAACATTTTCAGGCACACCGACAGAAGTCGTAAGCGGAAAACAGGTAACAATTACCGCTACATCGGAAAAGGGTACTTCAACATTGAAATTCAAACTCAATGTCGGTTTCGATAGAAAAACTTTCACATGGGGTACAGACAGCTCATTTGATAAATGGCCTCAAGGAAGTTATGCGAAAAATTCAGATATTGCAGATACACCGCTTGGTATGGAGGATAATCCCTATACTACTGTTATAAGTGCCGAACCCGGTCCGGTAGTTTGGAAATACAAAAACCTTCCGGCAGGCATTACAGCTACGGAAAGCGGAAGCACTCAGCTTATACTCAGCGGAACTTTCTCAGCTCTCACTCAATTCGCTAAAGACGGAACAGCCAAGAAAGCCAACTATCAGATCACCGCTTCAAATAAGGCTATGGGCGAAAGCATAACCGGTTCTGCGGATATTTATGTTTTCGATAAACCGACTATCAATACCACATCCCTTCCGGATCTTACAGTCGGAAAACGATACAAGGCAAAACTTGCTTTCGGTAACAGTCCGACAAGCTATGACGTTCGCTTCAGAGATACAGAGGATGGGGAGTGGATACACGGCAAAACACCTGATAAATTGACGATTGATAAGTATGGCGACGATAGTGCTACAACAGAAACAACCGATGAGGGCGGCTCTCTTGAGTGGAGCAAAGATGATTTAATGATTTCAGGTACCCTTAATAACGTCCCGGCAAGCGGAAAGATCTATGTGCGTGTATTTGTAGGCAACCCTGCTGGCGGTATGTCTGAGGGCGAATTGGTTACTGATGCTGAGGATAACTCAGTTATCACAAAAGACTTCACGATTAACGTCAAGGGTATCGCACCGGTACTCGCAAAACCTGACAAAACAGAATTCTCTGGCACTACAACTGCTCTTAACTTTGCAATCACAAAAGGTACAAAGCCGATTTCGGTTGATGCTTACATTACTGCAACAGATGCTAAGGCAGTAGGTCTTGACGAAGAAGTAAAACTTAGCAACATAGCGGATGATAACTTAGGTTTAGCATTTGAAACGGTGGAAGGGGATGCTCAGTGGAACGGAAGACTCACGTTTAATGCAGTAGCCAATGATGGCAATGTCATTAAGTCATATAAGGGCTTGAAAGTTACTCTTGAGGCAACTAACCCTGCAACAGGCACATCAACCGTTAAGAAGACTTTTGCTATATCGAACAATTCATCGTTACAGCCTACATGGAAACATACTAGTGCGGAAGGCACGGCAGTAAGTAGTGATGTTGTTATCGAGACAACGGCTGCCGGTAAATTGGGAGAGGCGGATGCGATTGCACTTCCTGCCGGACTAGAACTGGCTAGTGCTGTTCTTGATGCATTGACATTTTATGCGGATGTTGAAGCACCGTATACAATAACCCCTGCAAGCGGAACAAAGATAAACGGCTTGGAGATAACGCATGATGGAAGAACAATTACGATTACAGGCACACCGACAGCAGACAAAGACACTACGTCAAAGATTAAACTTGTTGCTACTAACACTTCTACCAAGAAGAAGGCACAGCTTAACGTAACGATTTCAGCGTTTGCAAAACCGGAATTCAGCAATGCTTCTGCACTTGTGAATGGCAAGACACTTACAGCCGGTAAAGCTGCAAGCATAAAGCCGAAAATAAAGGTCAATAAGAAGTTAGCGTCTAACATCACATACAGTGTTGATGATAGTTCTGAAATTGATTCCGCGACTTTGACTAATTATGCTTTTACTCTTGATCCGGACACTGGAGCAATTAAGACCGAGGGAGCTAAACCGACAATTAACGATAGTAATGCATATGACAGTACTCAGAAGCTTACGTTAGTTGCTACAGGTAATTCTGGCTATGCTTTTGGTGATGGCGATGGAAATAAAGTTTCACAAGACGTCAAGATCGATGTCAAACCGCTTCAGCCGAAGATCAAGACGAGCAAGATTGTTTATACCAAAGGCACCGCTACCAATACATTTGATATTGAAGTGTCAAATATTGCAGCCAAAGATGTAGAGGCAGGGTATGCAGACCTCACGTATTCCGCAGAGGATATTTCAGATGTTGGCGGAGCACTTGAAGACGCAACAATAACGATGGATGAGAGTGCAGAAGCGACAAAGGGTACAGCGATAGATGTTACAGTCAGTAACTACGGTGTAGAAACAACCAAGAAGATTACGTTCATCGTCCACGATGCTAAACCTGTGATCGAAGCCTCTCCCAACAGTGTTGAGCTCACGGCTGAGAATGATTCAGACGTTACTGAATCCGTAACGCTTACCGTTGATTCGACTACTGCTACAGGAGATTCGGCCTTCAAATGGAAGATTACGGATAAGCCGACAGGAGTAACAGTAAAGATTACCCCTGAGAGCGATACCCGTAGTGCAACAGTAACAGTTACGGCAAAGAAGAAACTCAAAAACGATGTTAGCGGCACAATTAAAGTTACGGCGACGAACACAGCCTCAAAAGCAACTTCAGACCCTGCAGAGATAACGGTATCGGCAACTGCAGCTGAGAAAGAAGAGTCTACAAAGGACGGAGAAGCTCTTGCAAGAGAAAATGCAATCGATGAGGCAACTGAACCTATGAAGGAAGAAGATGTTGAAGTCGGAGAGGGCGATGTCATTCTTGGTAAAGCCAGAACCGAGGAAGCATTAACAGACGGACAGCGCACAGCAATCGCCGAAGCAGGTTACATCGTTGTAGCAGTACTTCCTGAAGTTGAAGTAACAGCAGCAGGACAGTATCCGTTTGCAGTCGAAATTCCTGAAGAGATTGCAGCAGGCAAAGAACTTGCATGGTTTGCATTCCCGACCAAGCCTTCAGAGGACGACGAGATCGTTGACTTCTTCGATGAAGAGGGAGCAGACACCGAAGTTGTACCTGAAAGCCGTAAGATTACAGCTTATCCGTGGCTCAACGCTGACGTAACTTACGCACCTGTAATCGCTGTCAAAGCAGATACCGGTGAAGAAGGAGCGGAAACCGAAGAGCAGATCAAAACAATCAGAGCAGTGAAGAAATAATTGAACTAATCGAGATTGTTTTGAAACTTGAAACTTAAAAGAAGCACCCTGTCAAAACGGCAGGGTGTTTTTTCATGAATTTTTGTAGATTCTTCAAGCGGAACTATGGCATTAATAATATCAGCAAATACATCGTTATAAGCTAAAAGATTTTTTTCGAGAATGTCTTTTTTGTGTGTCATAAGAATAATTACATTATTTCTGTATAAATCGGGCCTTTTGTTGTCAGTTCACTTCTCATTAGGAAAAGCTCGTTACATTGCCACGAAAAATTTTTCACTGTTCCTAATTTCCTCACAAGCTCTTCAGGCAAAAATTCATTATTCAATCTCGCAAGCGTTAAATGTCCTCGAAATTTTTTTGTCTCTTTAGGGATTTCAAGTTCATCATACAAAATTTCGTTGATTTTTTTCGATAAACCTGAAAGTTCCTTTTGCCCTTTATCTCCTGATAACCATATAACTCGAGGCGAGTTTAAGTTCGGAAATGCTCCGATATATGACAAGTCTATTGTAAAAGGAGCAAAATTTTTCAAGGGCATTAACAAATCTTTAACCTGCGAAATAATTTCAGGCTTCAATTCTCCTAAAAATTTTAACGTAATATGAAATTGACCGTATTTTACCCAACGAATTTTTGTATTTGAAAGAGGCCGGAGTTCAGCCAAAAAATTTTCAAGTTCTTCAGCTATATCCTCCGGCACTTTTACAGCAATAAATGCTCGAATTAATTCGGATTTTGACATCTTGTTACAAATATTTAATCATCTCGTTTTTAGCTTTACGGACTGAATGTCTTTCGGACGGCTGGGCATCTTCGGCAGGATAACCAATCGGAAATAACGCTACTAAATCATAATCCTTCATTTCGGGAAAAAGCTCTTTCGTCTTAGGCTCATCAAAAAATCCTACCCACGTTGATCCTAAACCTGCTGCTTCAACAGCTAACATTAAGTGAGTTGCAACTATACTAGCGTCAACATCTTCAAAATTTCTTCCGTCTGAAGGTCTCACAAATGCTCCTTCAGTTGTTCCGCCGACTGCGAGAATTACAGGTGCGTTGAAATGGCACGGAGTAACGGTTTTGATTTTTTCGAGAGCTTCGTTTGATTTCAACACCCAAATTTTTACAGGCTGAACATTTTTTGCGGTAGGTGCTAAAATTCCAGCTTCCAAAATTTTGTCAAGTTTTTCTTCCTCAACCGTTTTTGACGAAAATTTACGGCATGAATATCTGTTCTTCACAACATCAAAAAATTCCATGATAAAAATTCCTCCTCAAATCAAACCCCTCCGCTTCACTTTGTTCAGCACCTCCCCTAGCTTAGGGGCGGCAAGATTTTCCCTTGTCTCCCCTGAGAAGGGGAGATGTCATGTAATGACAGAGGGGTGTGTTACAAAAAAACCGGCCCTGTTTAAGACCGGCTAAATTCTATTTCCAAAATTATTATTTATTGTTTTTCGTCCCAATCCGCATCTTTGAAAAATTCTGCAAACGGGTTGTACTCTAACGTCTCGCCATCGTCCTCATAGCCTGCTGATTCTTTTAAGGCTTTTGAACGTGATTTATTTTTGCGTTCACGGCGTTCTGATTTTTCAGGACGTTCCGAGCGTTCGGGTCTGTCAAATTTCTGACCTCTGTGTTCCTGTTTGGGCTGTTCTTTTTCAACTGCCTGTGGTACAGGTTCCGGTTCCGGTTCAGGCTCAAGAGCACTTAATGAGAGCCTCATTCTTCTTTGTTCAGGGTTGACCTCAAGAACTCTCGTTACGATTTCATCACCCTCATGAAGGACATCGGCAGGTTTCTCAACACGTTTACGGCTCAACTGTGAAATATGAACAAGTGCTTCAACACCCTCTTCAACTTCAACAAATGCTCCGAAATCTGCAAGCCTTACAACTTTAACCTTAATATCGCTTCCGGCAGGATAACGTTTATCTGCATCAGCCCAAGGATCATTAAGTTGTTTACAACCGAGACTGAGGTGTTTTTTCTCAAGATCAATATCAAGAACCATAACGTCAACTTCTTGACCCTTCTTGAAAACATCACGAGGCTTTTTAATTCTTGCCCAGCTTATATCACCGATATGTACAAGTCCTTCAACGCCCGGTTCAACCTCAACAAACGCTCCGAAGTCGGTTATGTTCGTTACAGTTCCTTTGAAGACATCGCCCTTGTGAATCCTTTCGCTGACTGTATCCCAAGGATCTCCATTAACTTGTTTAATGCTGAGGGAGATTCTGTCTTTTTCTCTGTCAATGCCGGTTACTTTAACAGTTACTTTGTCATCTTTCTTGAACATGTCTTTCAGCTTGAAGCTTCGTTTCCATGTAATTTCAGTGAGATGAACAAGGCCGTCCATTTCGCCCAAATTGACAAAAACTCCGAAATCAGTGAGGCTTGATACTTTACCTTCAAGTACATCGCCCTCATGAACTCTCTCGTAGAATTTTTCCTTGCGTTCCTTTTCAGCTTCCTCAAGAAGTTCACGACGTGAGAAAACTAAGCGATGTTTCTTTTTGTCATGGTCAAGAATTTTAACTTTTACGTCTTTTCCGACATAATTTGAAGGATTAACGTTTCTTCCGGCCATAGCTAAATGCGAAATCGGTATAAAACCTTCAAGCCCGCAACTGTTGACCATGAGACCGCCTTTAACCTTGCTTACACCTTTGACCGTCATAACGGGGCCTTCAGCAACTTTCGCTTCAAGTTCCGCCCAACGCTTATCAAATTCGTGTCGCCATCTGCTGAGCAATAATTGTGCCGCATCTTCAGTATCTCTGACACTAACAACCGCAACTTCGATTTCATCGCCCGGTTTAGGTTCTTCGCTTGCTTCAATGAGTGAATGGTTCGTGTACTCCTTAATCGGCAAAAAGCCCTCGCATTTGAAGCCTACATCAATCAAAAATCCGCCGTCGGTTTTGCTGATAATTTTTCCGACTTTGATTTCACCGCGTTTTAAGTGCATACTGTCGCCATATTGATCTAATGCTTCCTGCATTGTTTCAGGCTCATGCTCTTCTGGCTGAGTTGCTTCTGTTGCTTGTGCCGGTGTTTCAGGTTCTGACTGAATCGGCTGTGCTTCTGTTGTTGCTTCCGCTACCTGCTGAACGTCCTGTAACTCTTCGTTCTGACGCTCAATAACTTCCTGTTGATCCATTAGATGGATACCCCCTTGACTTACTTTTTTGCGCAATAATATTTTTTATATTTATGATAAGCCATTCAGGTGTGCTTGCACCTGCTGCTATACCAATCCTAGATTTATTGTTGAACCAATCCGAATTTGATTCAATTTCCTTTTCGTCCTCAACCCACAAAATCTCTTTGCCTTCCGAGATAATTATGTCGCGTAATTTTGCGGTGTTGGCACTCTGTTTACCGCCGATTAAAACAATTCCGTCGATGTTATTTTCATTTACAAGTTTACGGACTGAATCCTGACGTTCCGATGTTGCTTTACAAATTGTGTTGCAAATATGAAGCTCTGATGCTTTACCCGTTAAAATCCCCGCAATTTTCGATAACTTTTCTTCCCTTTGAGTTGTCTGTGAGATTACGCCTATTTTTGAGTGTCGTTTAACATTTTCGGCTTCTTGTTCATTTGCGATTACTTCAGAATTTTTCGGTTCGCTTATGTGTCCTACAATTCCCTTTACTTCAGGGTGATTTTTATCTCCGAGTACTATAACATAATAATTTCTGTTGGACATTTCAGCGGCCATTCTTTGAGCTTTTCCGACAAACGGACATGTCATATCCTCAATTTCAATTCCCTTAGATTTCAATCTTTCAAAGACTTCAAGAGGTTCACCGTGAGCACGGATTAAGACTTTTGCCCCCGCAGGGATCTCACTGTCATCATTAGCAACTCTCAAACCCATTGCTTCAAGCCTTGAAACTTCCTGAGGGTTATGAATTGGTAAACCTATTGTCCAGACTTCGGAATTTTCTTGTAAAGCCTTCTCGATTGCGTCGACAGCTCGTTTAACACCGAAACAAAATCCTGCGTGTTCAGCCATAATTATCATTCGTGAACGTCCTCTTTGTTAAGATGATTTTGTATTGCGTTTATGATTTCTTGTTCGTGATTCGATGTTGCCATGTCGAACCATATTGCCGGCTCAAATTTCTTGAACCATGTTTGCTGCCTTCTGCAAAACGCTTTTGTTCTTGAAATTGAGGCTTCAAGTGCTTCATGAAGATTTATTTTTCCTCTGTGGCATTCGATTAATTCACGATAGCCGAGACCTTTTAACGGGTTAAACCTTTCATCAAAACCGTTTTTCAAGAGCCAAGATACTTCTTCGGGAAAACCTGACGAAAATTCCTGCTCAAGCCTTATTTCAATCCTTGAAAATAATTCTTCTCTTGAACGAGCCAAGCCTATATACAAAATATCAAAACCGTAATCTCTTTTTTCTCCTTCGTTGAAAATCTGTGAAGGAGCTTTTCCTGTTAAGTCCCAAATCTCTAACGCCCTTGTAACTCTTGTAACATCATTTTTGTGAAGCCTCTCTGCTGTTTCAGGGTCAACTTCAGCGAGCCTCATGTGTAAAAGTTCAGCACCTTGTGAATTTGCGAGAGTTCGGTATTTTTCCCTGACGTTATCGTCTGAAGGAAGTTCGGAATTTAACGAAGCATGGAAAAGGGCGTTGTAATAAAACGGTGTACCTCCGACGAACAAAGGAATTTTTTTACGGGCAAAAATCCTTGAGACTGCTTTAACAGTTCTCTCAGCAAAATCAGACACCGTAAATTTTTCGTCAGGGTCAACTATATCGATCATGTGATGAGGAATTTCGCAGCGTAAAGATAAAGAAACCTTATCGGTTCCCACATCCATATAACGATAAACCTGACGGGAATCTACTGAAATAATTTCAGCGTTCAATTTTTCTGCGATTGAAAGACTTAATGCTGTCTTCCCTACGGCTGTTGCTCCGATTAATGCAACCACAGGCTGCCGATTCGTATAAATACTGATAACCTCGTTTACAATAATTAAAAATAAAACGTTTGAATTATAACACAGTTTTCAAAAAATCAAGAGTTATAATATTCAAAATCGCAAAATAAAATTTAGAGAGGGAAAAATTTTATGAAAGTTCAAGGAAAATATCCACCGTTAGACCTTGCAGCACCTATAATTTTTGCTCTGGTTTTTATAATGACGTTTACATATTCACAACTTGAACCAAATGTTCAAGATGTTGATAACTTGTATGTTAAAGAACATAAAGACCTCAAAGGTTATTTGTTGGTTGACGCTAGAGAGCGAGAAGTTTATGAAGGAAAATCACCTCGACGAGGAATACCCGGAGGACACATTCCAGGAGCAATTAATTTTTCTATATATGAATTAATGGACAAAAACCTGTTAGCTCCTGCTGCTGCTCTTGCAAAATCCGGAATAACTAAAGACAAAATTATTATAATCTATTGTAATACGGGAGTGTTATCAGGAAGATTTTCAGATCAGTTAGTAAGGCGTTTTAATTTTTCGGCATCAAAAATCAAAAATTATCGCGGAAGTATTACGGATTGGATTAATGCAGGCAACGAACTTATACCCGAAGGTCATGAAACAGGTTATGAATATTATCGTGAATAAAGTAATAACATAAATGCTTTAATATATCTTTTTTGCACCTTATAAATTCATTCTCTTTACTGTAAAATTTGCGAAATTAAAATTAAGAGGTGATTTGACGATGATAAAAAATGCTATCGTTAAACTTGTAAACAAAGGTGATTTAACCTACGATGAAGCATATACGGTTATGAATGAGATAATGAACGGTGAAACCTCTCCAACTCAAAACGCCGCTTTCCTCGCTGCAATGTCAACAAAAAGTGCTAAAGCTGAAACGATTGATGAAATTTCAGGCTGTGCTTCAGCAATGAGAGAACATGCTACAAAAGTTGAAACGGGAATGGAAATTTTTGAGATTGTCGGAACCGGCGGTGATAATGCTCACAGTTTTAACATTTCAACAACTTCAGCTCTTATTATTGCTTCAGGCGGTGTCAAAGTCGCTAAACACGGAAACAGGGCTGCCTCTTCACAATGCGGTACAGCGGACTGTCTTGAGGCTCTCGGAGTTAATATCAGTCAAAGCCCCGAAAAATGTATTGAACTTCTCGAAAAAGTCGGAATGTGTTTCTTCTTCGCTCAAAAATATCACTCATCAATGAAATATGTAGGTGCAATCAGAAAAGAATTAGGATTTCGCACTGTCTTTAACATTTTAGGCCCTCTCACTAATCCGGCAACACCTTCAATGCAGCTCTTGGGAGTTTATGATGATTATCTTGTCGAACCTCTTGCTCAAGTTCTTGTTAATTTGGGCGTTAAAAGAGGAATGGTTGTTTACGGTCAGGATAAATTGGACGAAATTTCTTTAAGCTCTCCTACAAAAATATGCGAAATTCGAGACGGCTGGTTCAAATCTTACGTAATCACTCCTGAAGATTTCGGTTTTGAAAGATGTAAAAAGGAAGATTTAGAAGGCGGTTCACCTGATGAAAACGCTAAAATTACCAGAGCAATATTAAAAGGCGAAAAAGGGTACAAAAGGAACGCTGTTTTAATGAATGCAGGAGCGGCTTTTTATATTGCGGGAAAAGCTGAAAATATTCAGGAGGGAATCAAGTTAGCTGAAAAAATTATTGACAGCGGAAAAGCTCTTGAGACACTCGAAAAATTAATTGAAATCAGCAACACTGAGGACTAAAAAATGACGATTTTGGAACAGCTTTCCGATTACGCAAAACAAAGAGTCCATGAAGCAAAAAACAAAATTCCTTATGAAACTGTAAAAAATAAAGCTCTTGAAATGTCAAAAGGCCGTTTTGAATTTGAGAATGCTTTGAGGAAAAATGACCTTGCTTTCATTTGCGAATGTAAAAAAGCCTCACCTTCTAAGGGCTTAATAGCTCCTGAATTCCCTTACCTGAAAATCGCTCAAGAATATGAAGCCGCAGGAGCTGATTGTATTTCAGTTTTAACTGAGCCGAAATGGTTTTTGGGCAGCGATAAATATCTCAAAGAAATTTCGGAAGCTGTTTCAATTCCGTGTCTGCGAAAAGATTTTACTGTTGACGATTACATGATATATGAGGCAAAAATTCTCGGTGCTTCAGCAGTCCTTTTAATATGTTCAATTCTTGATGAGGCAAAAATCAAGGAATATATTTCAATCTGTGATGCTTTAGGAATTTCGGCACTTGTTGAAGCTCATGATGAAAATGAAATTAAAACCGCCTTAAAATCAGGTGCAAGAATTATAGGAGTTAATAACAGAAACCTCAAAGATTTTTCAGTCGACACTGAAAACAGCAAAAAATTACGTAAATTAATTCCTCCTGAAATTATTTTTGTATCTGAAAGCGGCGTTAAAAATTCCGATGACGTTGAATTATTAAGGAAAATAGGAGCTAACGCTGTTCTTATCGGTGAAGCATTAATGAAAGCTCCTGACAAAAAAGTAATGCTGAGAGAATTAAAAGGCCATGACAAAAATTAAATTCTGCGGACTTTCAAGGCTTTGTGATATTGAAGCTGCTAACGAATTGAAACCTGATTACGTAGGGTTTGTTTTTGCCGAAAATAGCAAACGTTATGTCGATGTTCACACTGCTAAAAACTTAAAACAAAATCTTAACCATGAAATAAAATCCGTCGGAGTATTTGTTGATGAAAAAATTGAGAACATAATCAGTATTGCTAATATGAATATTATAGATTTAATTCAGCTTCACGGAAATGAAAACGAACTTTACATAAAACAGCTTCGTAATTTCACGGATAAAATTATCATAAAGGCTTTCAAAATTAAATCTCAAGATGATATTTATAACGCTGAAAAAAATATTGCTGATTATGTTTTATTGGATTCTGGAACTGGAACGGGAAAAATTTTTGATTGGAATTTAATTTCGTTGTCCCGTCCTTATTTTTTGGCAGGCGGACTTAATCCCGAAAATGTTTCGGAGGCTGTAAAAATATTGAAACCTTTTGCCGTTGATGTAAGTTCGGGGATTGAGGGGGGTAAAGGTTTCAAGGATAAAAATAAAATGTCTGAATTTATTTCAGCCGTTAGAAAGGAGAATTGAAGAATGACAAATATTAAAGGGCGTTTTGGTATTCACGGAGGACAATATATAACTGAAACTTTAATGAACGCCGTAATAGAACTTGAAGAAGCATATAACCATTACAAAGATAACCCTGATTTTAACCGTGAATTAACGAAATTATTTAATGAATATGCAGGCCGGCCTTCAAGGCTTTATTACGCCGAAAGAATGACAAAAGATTTAGGCGGAGCGAAAATTTATCTCAAGCGAGAGGACTTGAACCACACTGGAGCACATAAAATTAATAACGTCTTAGGTCAGGCACTTTTGGCGAAAAAAATGGGCAAAACAAGATTAATCGCCGAAACAGGAGCAGGACAGCATGGTGTCGCAACAGCTACGGCAGCAGCTCTAATGAATATGGAATGCGTTGTATTTATGGGTGAAGAGGATACAAAGAGGCAAGCTCTTAATGTTTACCGAATGAAATTATTAGGTTCTGAAGTTGTCCCCGTTAAGACAGGTACTGCAACATTAAAAGATGCTGTGTCTCAGGCTATGCGCGAATGGACTTCAAGAATAAGCGACACTCATTACTGTTTAGGCTCGGTAATGGGGCCTCATCCGTTTCCAACAATCGTTCGTGATTTTCAGGCCGTAATTTCCCGTGAAATAAAAGAACAGCTCCTCAAAAAAGAAAACAAACTTCCTGATTTTGTTATAGCTTGTGTCGGAGGAGGTTCAAACGCAATAGGAAGTTTTTGGCACTTTATCAACGATGAAAATGTAAAATTAATCGGTTGTGAAGCTGCCGGACGCGGAGTTGATACTTTTGAGACAGCAGCGACTATTGCAACGGGGCGTTTAGGAATTTTTCACGGAATGAAATCTTATTTTTGCCAAGATGAATACGGACAAATCGCACCTGTATATTCAATTTCGGCAGGACTTGATTATCCAGGTATAGGCCCTGAACACGCTTGGCTTCATGATATAGGGCGAGCTGAATATGTTCCTGTAACCGATGACGAAGCTGTTGAAGCGTTTGAATATCTCGCTAAAACCGAAGGAATAATTCCCGCAATCGAATCCGCTCATGCTGTTTCACATGCCATAAAAATTGCTCCTCAAACGGGTAAAGATAAAATTATCGTAATAACAATTTCAGGACGAGGCGATAAAGATTGTGCTGCCATTGCAAGATACAGAGGTGAAAATATAAATGAGTAATATTAAGAAGGCGTTTGAAAACGGAAAGGCTTTTATCCCTTTTATAACATGCGGAGACCCTGATCTTGATACTACATATAAATCCGTTATTTCAATGGTGGAAAACGGAGCTGATTTAATCGAATTAGGCATTCCGTTTTCTGATCCTGTTGCTGAAGGAGTTGTAATTCAGGGAGCTAATTTACGTGCATTAAAAGGAGGAGTTACGACCGATAAAATTTTTGCGATGGTTAAGAGGTTAAGGGAAGAAATAAAAATTCCGATGGTTTTTATGACTTATGCGAACGTGATTTTTTCATACGGTGCTGAAAAATTTATAAAGACATGCAGAGATATAAACATTGACGGGCTTATAATTCCTGATTTACCTTTTGAAGAAAAAGACGAATTTTTACCGTTTTGCCATGAAAATAATATAGATTTAATCTCAATGATTGCTCCGACATCTGAAAATCGTACGGCCATGATTGCGAAAGAAGCTGAAGGATTTTTATATATAGTTTCAAGTTTGGGAGTTACGGGAACAAGGAGCAAAATAACGACAGACCTTGCTTCAATAATTAAGACAGTCCGAAAATATACGAATATTCCCTGTGCAATAGGTTTTGGAATTTCAACGCCTGAACAAGCTGCTGCGATGTCAAAAATTTCAGACGGGGCAATAGTTGGTTCTGCAATCATAAAAATTTTGGAGAAATACGGCACAGAAGCTCCGAAATATATAGGTGAATACATAAGAGGAATGAAGAATGCTATGATAAGTTAATTTCTTTTTCGAAATTAAATCAAAAACTCCCTCGTGCCTTTTTAGGACATGAGGGAGTTTTCATAAATGGAAAAATTCTCATTCATATATGTTTCTTGTTGCAAGTTCGTTGCGAGCTTGTTTGTTACCTTGTTTAGCAGCCTTGCGCCACCATTCGACAGCTTCCCATTTATCCTGCTCAACACCTTCGCCCTTATCGTACATTGAAGCAATCCGATTTTGAGCTTCGGAATTTCCCTGTTCAGCTGCCATACGGTAAAACTTGAAAGCCTCGAATTTGTTTTGCTCAATATCGTTGCCGTTGTCATACATGGCCGCAAGCCTCATTTGGGAATTTTCATTTCCTTTTTCAGCGGATAAACGATAATATTTCGCTGCTTCGGTTTTGTTTTGTTCAACTCCTTCGCCTTCATCATACATAACAGCAAGTCTGCTTTGAGAAGTTAAATCACCCTGTTCAGCAGCTAAACGATAAAATTTCACAGCCTCTTGTTTATTTTGTTCGACTGTTTCGCCGTTGTCATACATTGAAGCAAGCCTGCTTTGAGCTTTGACGTTTCCTTTTTCAGCGGCAATTTGATAAAGTCTCACAGCTTCCTGTTTATCCTCTGAAACTCCTTCGCCGTTATCATACATTGAAGCTAATCTGCTTTGAGCGTTTGTATCTCCGTTATCAGCCGCCATTTTGTAAAATTCAAACGCCTTTTTCTCCGTTCCTTTTTCGCTGTCATAGAGAGTTCCCAGCAAATATTGGGCGTCAACATTTCCCTGCAAAGAAGCCTGTTGTAAAAATAAAACGGCACGTCCGTTATTTTGTTTTACTCCGTCTCCCTCATAATACATTTTACCAATCATGTATTGCGAATAAACATCGCCTTTTTCGCCCAAAGGTTCAAATAATTTAGCTGCTTCTGTTTTGTTTA
Organism: uncultured Fretibacterium sp.; assembly: GCA_937899395.1. Classification (GTDB taxonomy): domain Bacteria; phylum Synergistota; class Synergistia; order Synergistales; family Aminobacteriaceae; genus JAFUXM01. The sequence goes on along the minus strand of CALBPU010000092.1, from coordinate 4,140 downwards.
CTTCAGTTCCTTCACCGTTGTAATACATCGCGGCAAGCCTTTTTTGAGCTTCAATGTTGCCGTTTTTAGCGATGATTTGGAACAGTTTCACAGCTTCTTTTTTGTCTTCCGAAACTCCTTCGCCCTTGTCATACATGAAAGCAAGTTTTGTTTGAGCTTCAATATTACCCTGTTCTGCGGCCATAATATAAAATTCGGTTGCGTCTCTTTCATTTCCGATTTCGTTTTCCAAAACTGAAGCAAGTGTGCTTTGAATTTTTGCGTCTCCGTTTTCAGCAGCTTTGCGATACCATATTACAGTTTTGATTTTGTCGGCATTAAAATTTTCGTCGTTTGCATAAACGTTTTCCCAAATTAAATTCGGAATATGTTTTGCGTAAATGTCCCCTTCAGATTCGCTGATGAAATTTTGAGCGATGTTGAGGTCGTTTTGCATATAAGATTTAATTTTGTAACCTCCGAAAATCAAAAGAGCAAGACCTGTTAAGAACCAGAAAAAGCAAGCTCGCCTGTGTGCTGAAAGTGCTTTATTGTAGTAATACATTTGTTCATTGTATTTACCTTTTGCATCTGCTAATCGCTCAAGCTCCTTCAATTTCAGTTGAGTTTTTGAAAAGTTTACGCCGTATTGCAATTCATCAAAGAACCCGCCTAAACCGTAATCAAATTTTTCCCAAGCACTTGTCTCTCTCGGAGCTTCATAAGTTGGTTTTCGAGAAGGGCGTTTCGGTGCAAAAATTTTCGTGCCTAACCACTCTGATAAAATTTTAACGTCTTCGTCAATCATGGTAACCGGCAATAAAATTTCCGTCGCCGAAAATTTTGCACGACTATAATATTGTTTGATAAATTCCGCTGTAATTTTTGCGTCCGATTCGTCAAACGCGCTGTTCAGCAGAAAACTTTCACGACCGATAACTTTGCCGTCACGTATGAAAAAAATCTGCGCGCAGACTTCATCATTAAGCCGCGAAATTCCAATGGCGTCAAGGTCTCCTGTATCGGTTACGATTTTTTGTTTCTCGGAAATTTTTTTGACGGATAATAAAATATCGCGTAGCTTCGCGGCAAGTTCAAAGTTCATTGCATCAGCCGCCGCAGACATTTTAGCCGTTAAATCGCGTTCAACGTCGGTAGTTCGACCTCCCAAAAATTTTTCTGTAGCTTTAACCAAGTCGAAATAATCTGCGCGTGAAATTTTATCGACGCAGGGCGCAAGGCAACGGTTAATGTGATATTCCAGACAAGGACGCTTGCCCAAAGTTTTACAAGTTCGCAGAGGAAAAAGTTTTCGCAAAAGTTCAAGCGAATCTTTAACGGCTTGCGAATTTGTATACGGTCCAAAATATTTTGAGCCGTCGTCAATGATTCGGCGCGTGATAAAAACTCGCGGAAAATCTTCAGCCAGCGTCAACTTCAAGTAAGGGTAACTTTTATCATCTTTCAAGCAAATATTGTAACGCGGACGATATTTTTTAATCAAGTTGCATTCAAGAATCAATGCTTCAACTTCCGACGCCGTGACAATCGTTTCAAAGTCAGCGATCTTTGCAACCATAGCGCGAACTTTGACGCTGTGATTTTTATTTGCTTGAAAATATTGGCGGACGCGATTTTTTAAAATAATCGCCTTGCCTACGTAAATAATTTTACCTTGCGCGTCCTTCATAAGGTATACGCCCGGCGATTCGGGTAAAGTTTTCAATTTCTCTTCAAGCATTTAATCACCTCAAAATTTTTTAGATTATACCAAAAAGTTTTGCAAAAAAAATAGCCCGAAGGCTTAAAAAAAATTTTATTTTAACCTACACGCTTGGGCGGTTTTAACCTGTACGCATTCTCAAATATTTCAGATTCAACATGATAAGGCGATCCGTTTCTTAAAAGAACTCCGCCGAATTGTCCGCTTGAACCTCGCGAATTTGTAAAACTGACAGTTCCGCCTTCGCTTATATCAAAATGATAATCTATGTAAGTGACGGAATTATTTTTTACCGATTTAACCCTACAATCGATACCTTCTTCGTAAGTCGAATCGCCGTAACTGATATAGCGTATAGTTTCAGTCATTAAGTATGCATTATTTCCGTCGCTAAAAGTTCCGCAATAAATATCTTGAGCAAAAACTTTTTCTTGTACGAAAAAAATCATCGTAGCCAGCAAAATTACTGACAAAATTTTTTTCATTTTAATACCTCCATAATTTTTTTTATATTATATCATAAAAAAATTGTTTTGTCCTGACCTGCGGGATAAGAAAGTGAAATTTTTTACAAAAAAAATTCCGCCGTTGCCGAGCAAATAATAATCTTCATATACTCTTTCTGGTTTAGAAATTGGATCTGGTCTAATTTGTTCTCCATTTCCGCTGTAATGAAACATAATCGTTATTTTCAAATTTTACTTCATAAAAAAAATCTTCCGGCGTCGTAATCATTTCTAAACGCCGCAATGTAATGATAAATATCTTGGTTAATTTTATCTTGCGCCGCTTTATCCTTCGTGTAGACAATAGGGTAGGACATTTCATAATTTACACCGTTGTCTACGTGTTTTTCAACCGACGCAAAGACTGTTGACATTTGAAAGATAAACAATACCGTCAACAAAATAATTTTTTTCATTGCAAAAATTCCTTTCAGAAAATCTTTCAACGCGGGAAAATTTTTTTAATCACTCCTTTTTTTTAGCCGTCAAAATATAAATCGGATTATTCGCCTGCGCAATGTCGTAGTGCCCAATTTTTTTCAGACGATTAATCTGGACTTGAATTGCGTCGTAGTGATAATTTTCGCGACGTTTGAGCCAATCAAGGCAAGTCGATAAATTTTGAATCGAAATAAAATTTGCGGAGATATGTCCGCCGATTTTTAATTTTTCGTCAACAATATCAAGAATTTTTTCAAGCTTACCGCCACTTCCGCCGATTATCGCAACGTCAATCGCAGAAAAATTTTTTAATGCCTTCGACGCTTCATCTTGCAAGACAGTAATGTTATCGACTGAAAATTTTTGTATATTTTGCTTGAGCAACTCTACAGCGTCAGGATTTTTCTCAATCGCAAAAATATTGCTGTCAGGAGAAAATAACGCCGCCTCAATCGAAAGTGAACCTGTACCTGCTCCAATGTCCACAATAATTTCTGCGTCATTCACATTAGCAAGCACCAAAGTTAAAATCCTAATTTCGCGTTTCGTCATTGGGATTTTTTCTTGTCGTAAAAATTTTTCATCATCTATTCCTAAAAACATTTTTATCACCGTAACAATTATACAAAAAAATTTTCATAAAAGCTACAGTCTTAAATTGACATTGCGTAAAATAAATTCTATAATTCAAACAAAAAGTTTTCGCAAAATTCAAAAGGAGTGTTATCGGATGGCAGAACCTAAAAAGGTAAAAATTATGGAAACCGTATTGCGTGACGGTCATCAATCACTTTGCGCAACAAGAATGCGTTATCGTCAAATGGAACCGATGCTTGCAAGCTTGGATGAAATTGGTTACAAAGCACTTGAAGCTTGGGGCGGAGCAACTTTCGATACCTGCCTGCGTTTTTTGGACGAAGATCCTTGGGAACGTCTTGACAAGCTTAAGGCTAATCTTAAGAAAACTCCTATTCAAATGCTCCTGCGCGGACAAAATCTTCTCGGATACAATCACTATTCAAATGACGTTGTAGAAAAATTTGTGAAATGCGCGTCAAAACATGGTATTGGTGTATTCAGAATTTTTGACGCCCTTAACGACGTGAATAACCTGCGTGTAGCAATTAAAGCGGCGTTGGAAGCTCCAGAAAAGCCCGAAGTTCAAGGTTGCTTAGTCTACACAATCAGCCCTGTTCACGGCAATGACGTCTTTGTTAAGTTGGCAAAAGAACTCAAGGAAATGGGTTGCCACTCAATCTGTATCAAAGATATGTCCGGCTTACTTGCGCCTTACGTTGCTTACGATTTGGTTACGAAGTTGAAGGCGGCACTTGGAGATACGCCGATTGAACTTCATACGCATTGCACGTCGGGATTTGGTCACGCAACGTACATTAAAGCGATTGAAGCCGGTGTTGACATTATCGACTGCGCACTTTCGCCTTTCTCCTGCGACACAAGCCAACCTTGCACCGAAACTATTTTGGCAAT
>CALBPU010000091.1 GCA_937899395.1 uncultured Fretibacterium sp. | reverse complement strand
AAGTTTTGCATGAATTGACTGGCAACGGTTACGAGGACATGGCGAACTCATGGAAACAGTACGAACACAAGCGCGAGGGCGATGTTTTTTACGACCCTACGGGAAAAGTGCGTGAAAGTCCGTGCCATCCCGTAGTCGAACGAGTTGCGAATGAAATGGGAGCGTGACGCTCCACCCGGTTTTATTCTCTAAGTCGTTCGAGAAAATTAACAATAGCCATTAAAGTGTCGATGTCATTGATTTTTGAAACTTCAACCATGACGAAGCCTTCATCGTCATAAATTCTAATTTGAAATTCCTTCATCGTAATTTTTTGAACCTCCGTTTCTTTGAGCTATTATAACGCTTTAGAAAATTTTTTGTAGCGAGCAAAATTAAAACTCTCCTTGACATTTCGGAGAGTTTCATATATTGTTTACTATAAAATTAAACAAAAAATAGGAGTGAAATATATCATAAAAAGTAAAATTTTCAAACAAGAAATTGCTTATGTCGGAGACAGGAACATCAAGGCGTATTTAATTTGTCAGGATAAAGCACAGCTCGATGCGGCTTACGGCAAGGACGAGTCGATAACTTCAAACTGCCACGTAACCGTTGCTTATGCTCCGAATAAAGTCGAAACGGCAAAATATTTATCAGACAGGCTCGGCGTAACGACAGTAATTAAAGAGCAGGAGAGCATTTCATTTCAGGGCGGAACGGGAATTTTTGCGAAAAAGAGCGTAACGAAGTCCCAGCAGGAAGTTCAGAGAGCAGTTTTAACGCCTGACGAAATTATGAGATTGCCCGGACCTGTTAAAGACGTGAATCAGAATATAACTGAACCCGGCGACATGTTAATTTTTTCGGCAGGATTTCCTCCGATTTACGGAAAACAGATTTTATATTTTCTTGATAAAATTTTTTCAGAACGCTCGAAAATTGACGCTCCTAAAAAAAGCGGCGTTCTTGAACGTAAAGTAGCGTAATAATAGTTTATCGTTCACGTATTCTTATGAATATAATCTATGATATAATTACGGCAAGTTTGATAGGAAGAGGTGAAGAACGTGAAAATGGAGGCTGGATTAGGAAAAATGTTTGAATGGAAAGATGTATGTAAGACGGTCGAATTTTATCGACGTTCTTTGAATCTGTCTCAGAATAAGTTAGCGAGACTTTTGGGAGTTATGCCATCTACTGTCGGGGTTTGGGAGAGAGGAATTAAAGAACCCAGAGCGTCAAGCCTCGTAAGATTAGCACGAACCCTTAACGTTTCTGAAATAGACTTGTTACATCCCTCAGAAGAGGTGAAAAAAAAGATAGAAGAAATGAATTTATAAGTTTTTTGAATTTTGGAGAGGCTTAAGAAAAAATAAGCACTCTGCGGATTAGCCCTTCCAGTCAGAGTGTGCGTTTTCTGCCGTTACTAATCCTCAAACCAATCAAAGATTGGGATTTCTGAATAGCAACAATATTCTTCATTTATGTTATGAAGTATATCACAAAAATCCCACAAGAACGAATCGCAGGGCGAGGATTTAGAAAAATTTTTAGCTCTCTCATGAACAATAAAGTAAAGATTTTTCTGTTAGGCAGTTAAAAAAATTTTCCCGACATTGTTCGGAGAAATTAAATTAAAAAAATTGAAATTGAAAGGAGTTTCAAAATGAACACGCAACTTGGTTTTAGAAAATTTTACAACGTAATCCTGCTTGACGACGAATTATACGGCACACCGATGAAACTTTACGGCGTTTTGCTCGCTCTTGCAAACTTCGAAACACATCAGGTCGTTGCTTTTATCAGCGAGCTCGCAGAAAAAATTAATCGCAATAAGTCCACAGTGCGCAGGTGTCTTAACAAACTTATTGAGCTTGGACTTATCGAACGCGTTCTCAGAAAATCGCCGCATGATCCCAAATGGAACGATGCCAGCCTTTTTATCGTACACGGTATTGATGCTGCTCGTTATGGCATTTTTGAGAGTAGTCCGAAAAATGAGAGTACCCCCTCTCAAAAAATGAGAGCACCTACCTTCAAAAACGAGAGCCTAGAAAATAGATGGGGAAAATTAGAAAATTTTAAAGAAGAAAATAATAACAACGAAGTTAAAAATATTTCTTCTCGCAACGAAAATGAAAAAACTCTCACCGAAGAGTCTGATTCTGAATCAAAATCAGTGGCTACTCTCCCTGTATCAAAAGCTGTCGAAGAACATGACTCTGAATCTGTATTTCCGGCAAAAGAAAAAAGCACTAACAAGACAAATGCGTCCGTTAATGCTTTCAAAAATGTCCCGGAAGTTTTCAGCGAAACAGTCAGTTACCTGTTAAAAAATACGGGACGGA
>CALBPU010000090.1 GCA_937899395.1 uncultured Fretibacterium sp. | reverse complement strand
GCTGGAACACAGGCTTGTCTAGCCCTGAAGGAAGAAGGGTATGAGGTTGTACTTGCCAATTCCAATCCGGCTACAATAATGACAGATAATACTATTGCTGATAAGGTATATATGGAGCCTCTTACATTAGAATATATGGCAAGAATATGTCGAAGAGAACGACCTGACGCAATTCTTCCCGGTATTGGAGGACAGACAGGACTTAACCTGTCATTACAGTTATATGACAAAGGCGTACTTGATGAATGTGAGATTGAGTTACTCGGAACAAGTGCGGGGAGTATAAGGAGGGCAGAAGATAGAGAACAGTTCAAGGAACTATGTGAAGCATTAGGAGAGCCTGTAGTTCCCTCAGTAATTGCTAATTCTGTTGAAGAAGGTATTGAAGCGGCACATACCATAGGATATCCTGTTATTCTTCGTCCTGCATTTACATTAGGAGGTACAGGCGGAGGCTTTGCCAATGATGACGATACTATGAGACAGATGATGAAAAATGCAATAAGTCTGTCTCCGGTAGGACAGGTTCTTGTTGAGAAATCAATTAAAGGTTATAAAGAGATTGAATATGAAGTGATAAGGGATGCAAATGACACTGCAATAACCGTATGTAATATGGAGAATCTGGATCCTGTTGGAATTCATACAGGTGATTCAATAGTAGTTGCGCCTAGTCAGACATTAACAAATAAAGAGTATCATATGCTTCGTGACAGTGCACTGTCTATTATAAGAGCACTTGAGATTAAGGGTGGCTGTAATGTACAGTTTGCTCTGGATCCGGATTCTTTTCAGTATTATCTGATAGAAGTAAATCCGAGAGTTTCAAGGTCATCCGCATTTGCTTCAAAGGCGAGCGGTTACCCGATTGCCCGTGTTTCCGCTAAAATCGGAATAGGAATGACGCTTGACGAAATACCAATAGCGAACACCCCAGCGTCTTTTGAACCGACCTTGGATTATGTGGTAACAAAAATGCCGCGCTTCCCTTTTGATAAATTCATCGATGCCGACAACAGGCTTTCAACGCAAATGAAAGCTACTGGAGAAGTCATGGGCATCGGACGCTCATTTGAGGAAAGTTTATTAAAAAGCGTGCGCTCACTCGAAAACGGGGCGTATCACCTGCATATAAACAAATTCGATAAATTAAATAAAAATGCCCTGCTTGATTACATTAAAACCGGCACGGACGACAGGATTTACGCCATAGCGCAATTATTGAGGCTTGGATGCAATGTTGAAAAAATTGCTTCGGCAAGTTCCATCGACAAATTTTTTGTGCAAAAAATCAAAAATATAGCCAATATGGAAAAAATTTTGGAAGAAAATCCCGATGACATAAGAATTTTATATGAAGCTAAAAGGCTTGGATTTTCAGACAGGGAAATCGCGTTTTTATGGAAAAAATCCGAAAGGGATATTTTTGAAACCCGCGCCAATAACAAAATTATGCCCGTCTATAAGATGATTGACACCTGCGCTTCGGAATTTGAGAGCTATATTCCGTATTTTTATTCGACATATGAAGACGAGAACGAGAGCATCGTGTCAAATAAACGCAAAATTATCGTGTTTGGTTCAGGCCCCATACGAATAGGTCAGGGAATTGAATTTGATTATTCAAGCGTCCACGCCGTCCAGACATTGAAAAAAGCCGGATATGAGGCAATCATCATAAACAACAACCCTGAAACTGTATCGACCGATTATACTTGTTCGGATAAACTATATTTCGAGCCTCTGACACCCGAAGACGTGATGAACATCATTCTTCTTGAAAAGCCTGACGGCGCAATAGTTACCCTTGGCGGACAGACAGCCATTAATCTTGCGGAAGCATTGAAAGAATACAACATAAAAATCATCGGAACTGCCTGTGAAGCGATAGAACGTGCTGAGGACAGGAATTTATTTGAAGGACTTTTGGACAAGCTCAATATTCCCCGTCCGCAGGGTGAAGCCGTAAAACGCATGGAAGAAGGGATTTCAGCGGCTCATGAAATCGGCTATCCGGTTTTGGTGCGACCGAGCTTTGTTCTTGGGGGACGCGCCATGCAGATAGTAGCAAAAGATGAAGCCATGTGGAAATACTTAAAAGAAGCAGTAGCTATTGATGAGGACAAGCCCGTTTTGGTAGATAAATACATAAAAGGCAAAGAAGCCGAAGTTGACGCTGTATGCGACGGCAAAAACGTGTTTGTACCAGGAATTATGGAACTTGTGGAAAGAACTGGAGTACATTCCGGCGATTCAATAAGCGTATATCCCCCGTTCAGCCTTTCAGAAGACGTGAAAAATACAATTTTGGATTATACGGAAAAACTCGGGCTCGCCATCGGCATAAAAGGACTTTTCAATATCCAGTTTATAGTTGACCCGTCAGACAAAGTTTATATCATAGAAGTCAATCCGCGTTCATCGAGGACGGTGCCGTTCATATCAAAATCAACGGATTACAACATTGCCGACATCGGTACGTTAGCCATGCTCGGAATATCTTTGAAAGAGCAGGGAATATTATGCAGATATCCCAAAGAAAAAGAATGTTATTACGTTAAATTTCCTGTTTTTTCTTTTTCTAAATTAAGCGGAATGGACGCTTATTTATCGCCTGAGATGAAGTCAACCGGCGAGGCTATAGGCTATGATAATAAATTACATCGCGCGTTTTACAAAGCCATGATTGCAGCAGGTCTTTCGCTCCGCAATTACGGCACGGTTTTAGTGAGCGTTGCCGATGAGGACAAAGAAGAAGCTGTCCCGTTAATACGCAGGTTTTACAACATGGGCTTTAACGTCGAAGCCACCTCGCTTACGGGAGAAGTCCTTGAATTTTACGGAATTCCCAATAGAATCCGCAGGAAGCCGAGCGAGGGCAGCAATGAAGTTCTTGATTCTATACGCTCCGGCAACATAAGTTATATAGTCAATACGAGGGCAATATTATCAGGAATACATTACGGGGACGGCGTTGCAATCCGGCGCTGCGCAGCACAAAATAGCGTAACGATGCTGACTTCCCTCGATACCGTGCGGATAATTCTTGACGTTTTGGAAGAAGTTACTTTTGGAATTTCGCCAATAAGTTAGGATTAGCGTTTTTTCTTATATTTTATGTTTTTACATAATTTATAAAATTTTTTATATTTTATATAGGAGTGGTTTTTTATGAAGTTATCACGCACTTTCAAAGCACTGTTAATCGTAACGGTGTTGATGTTCGCAGTTGCGGCTCATGCTGACACTGACAAGGCCGGCTGGCCTTCACAGCTCCGTTTTATGGCAGGTCCTCCCGGCGGAAACTGGTTCGCTCTCGGAACTGCGCTTTCAGAAATGTGGACGGCTAATGCTCTTCCGCAGACAACAAGTTCATCGGGCGGCGGAGTCTCGAACATCCTCAACGCCCACGCAAAACGCGGCGATTTGGGCTTTTCCGTTGCTTCGTTATTGGGCGCGGCTCTCAAGGGCGAGGCTGACTTTCAGGGACGCACGGTCGACAACGCCGTAATCATGGCGAACTTATACACCCAGTACACGTATTTTATTATGCGCAAGGATTTCGCAGAGAAAAATAATATTAAATCGGTCGAGGATATTATCGGCAAAAAACTTGCAATGCGTTTTGCGACGCTCAAGCCCGGCACAAGCTCGGAATTTGTTGTTAAGGCGTTGTTCGAGAAAGGCTACGGCTTCGATTACAAAAAAACTTTCCAGGAGTGGGGTGGAAGCGTTGAGTATGCTTCTTACGACGGCGGTGCGGATCTTTTAGCAGATAATCATCTTGACTGTTTCGCGTTCTCAATCGGCAAAATCGCTTCGACCGTAATGAACATTGAAAGCCAGGTCGATGTCGTTTTACTGCCAGTGGGGCAGGAAGCCCTTGATAAACTTTCGGACGCTTACGGAACGGTTACTTTGACGATAGACCCTGGAATTTACAAATCAGTCCCCGAAGGCGCAGAGCCTGTCAAAGCGGTCGGCGACTATACATGCGTAGTCATCCGCAAAGATTTGCCCGAAAGTTTGGTTTACGAACTCAACAAGGCAATTTGGGAACACAAAGCTGATTTAGTCGCGGCAGTGCGGGATATGGACGAGTTAATCCCCGAAATCGCGCTTCCCGAAAAAATACCTGCCCACGAAGGCTCAATTAAATTCTGGAAAGAACTTTCAGACAAGTAATAATTAAAAAATTTCATTTTCTCACTCTTTAACTCCCTAACTTCTCGCTCCTGCTTCCTCATATCTCATTAAAATTATAGAAAAAAATTATAGAAAAGAGCTGAGTAAATAAATGAGAAAGTTATCAGGCTTCTCAAAAACTCTGGTTTATTTTTACGTGCTTGCGATGGGCGTTTTCCACCTGTTCACGGCAAACGCGGGCAACTACGAGCCCTATTTGCAGCGTTCCATACATTTGGCTTTCGTGCTGCCGTTAGCGTTCGTACTATTCCCGATAACTAAGAAATCGCCCAAAGCCAGAGTGCCGGTTTACGACTGGATTTTGGCAGTCATAGCCGCCGCCCCGGGAGTTTATTCGATGGTAAATTACACGGCAATAACCGAGAGAATACAGCAGATTGACCCGTTGACGACCGCGCAGTTTGTATTGGGAATTTTGCTCGTTATTTTATTGCTCGAAGGCACAAGGCGCATAGTCGGGCTTCCGCTGTCGTTAATCGCGGCATTGTTCGCGGCGTATATGCTTTACGGGTATTAAATTCTTACCTTTGTTTTATATTTGAATATATG
>CALBPU010000089.1 GCA_937899395.1 uncultured Fretibacterium sp. | reverse complement strand
GAATTATTATACACTAAATTTTAAAAATTCAAATATACGGGGCGTTTCATCTCACGACTGAAGTCGCGAGTGTTCACGCCGGGGGGCATAAAATTTTAACATGTGATATAATTTGCGAAATTAAAATTTTGAAATTAATGAAAGGAGATTTGCAAAATGATAATAAGATTTGATAACACCCTAGTACTATTGCGCGTATTGCAGGTCTCCGGCAGTGCGTTTGAATAACTGCGCTGAAAAATTTTAAGAATACAATCAAACAAAATACCGGGATCTGATTAATAAATTTTTTTGTCAGACCCGGTTTTTTCGTGAGATTAAAATTTTTTAGGAGGAAATAATTTTTATGAATAAGGTTAAAATTTTTGACACGACTTTGAGAGACGGTGAACAATCTCCGGGTTGCAGCATGAATTTGAGCGAAAAAATTGTCATGGCACGTCAACTTGAGAAACTTGGTGTTGATATTATTGAGGCAGGATTTGCTATTGCTTCACCGATGGACTTCAAGAGCATTCAGGCAATCGCTCAATCAGCTCCGAATTGCGTAATCGCAAGTTTAGCAAGATGTAACAAACTTGATATTGATACGGCGTGGGAAGCAGTTAAAGACGCAAAAAAACCTCGTATTCATGTTTTCATTGCAACGAGCGACGTTCACATGAAATATAAATTGAGAATGAACCCTGAACAAGTTTTGCAAACTATAACCGAAATGGTGTCATATGCTAAATCAAAATGTAATGACATTGAATTTTCAGCAGAAGATGCTTCAAGATCAGACCGTGAATTTTTGGCAAAATGTTTTTCAAATGCAATCGCAGCAGGTGCCACAACAATTAACGTTCCTGATACTGTCGGATATTCAACGCCTCAGGAAATGGGAGAATTAATTTCATATTTGCGTGAACATGTCGAAGGGATTAACGGTGTAGATATTTCGGTTCATTGTCATAATGATTTAGGAATGGGAGTTGCAAATTCTTTAGCATGCGTTAAGGCCGGAGCTACTCAGGTTGAATGCACCGTAAACGGAATTGGAGAACGTGCAGGAAACGCAAGCCTTGAAGAAATTGTTATGGCATTGAGAACACGAAAAGATTTTTACGAAGCTGATACAAACATTAATACTCTTGAAATTTACAAATCTAGCAGACTTTTGAGCAATATTACGGGCGTTCCTATTTCACCTACAAAACCGATAGTCGGAGCAAATGCCTTTGCACATGAAGCAGGAATTCACCAACACGGAATGATAACGAATGCTCAGACTTACGAAATTATGAACCCTGACGAAATCGGAATACCTCACAGGGCGTTAGTACTCGGAAAACATTCGGGAAAACATGCTTTGAGAGAACGTCTTGAAACAATGGGCTATGAAATTCCCGATGAAGAACTTGAGGACATTTTCACACGCTTCAAAAAACTTGCCGATGCTAAGAAGGTTATAACGAGTTCAGATTTAGAGGCTTTGACATTACACCGCTCAAAAATCGTTAAAACCGATGATGAAAACAATGTACCTTTGTGTCAGCTTGTAAGTCATTCGATAACATCTGGAAGCGATATTCCTAAAATTTCGTACGTGAAAATTAAACGTGATGATAAAGTTATGGAAGGTGTTGAAGCAGGAGCAGGCCCTCTTGACGCTGCATTCAAAGTTGTAAACAGATTGCTGGGAATTGAAGCAAGGCTTGAAGATTTCAGTGTCAGAGCAGTAACTGAAGGAGAAGATTCAATCGGTGAAGCAGTCGTGAAAATCTCAAGTTCCGCAACCGGTGAAATGTATACAGGTTCAGGAATTTCAACGGACATTGTTGAAGCGTCATTGCAGGCATATCTCAACGGTGTTAATAAGATGTTTGAAGCTGGAGAAAGCCGATAAAATCTTTTATCCCCTGTTTTTCAGGGGATTTTTGTTATAATCAGAAGCGGAGTTTCATCTCACGACTAAAGTCGCTAGTGTTCACGCCGGGGTTCATACAATGCCGTACAATTCAATTATTTGATACAATTTCATTTGCAAATTTTTGTAAATGGATATAATATTGCCTGTAAAATTTTTAAGGAGCTTTATGTTCATGAAGTCAAAAATTTTGTGTATTATTTTTATTCTTGTATTTTGTACTTCTGCGTATTCTGCTGAAAATTACAGTGCAGCCCTCGAAAATATGCACAACAATTTTCAATCCGCATATCATTCGGAATGGAATGCGTCTGATTTAAGCCTGAAACTTTTCAATATTGTAGACCGAGTATTTTCTCAAAATATAAAATCATTGCAATATGGTACGGTATCTTTTCAGCTTGCTATGAACAGAAACAGCATCATTGAAAAAATTCAAAGAGATATATTTAATGCGTTTCGCCCTGAATATGAAAGATTTTTGGGAAAATTTCAGGAAACTTTTTACAGACAGACAGCTCAAAATATTTCTGAAGTAGTAAATTCGAAAAAGGCATTAGAAATTGTAAATCAGATCAGTTATGCAATGCACAACTCGTCTCGTTTTGTTTTAGAGGAAGAAGGCGAAAAAAGGTTGCTTGAAAATATTTGGGAACAAATAAGCCCTGCAATATCAAATCCGTTTCTGTCTATCGGGTTTATGTTAATCGGACTGATAATTTTTTGGACAAAAGGTTTTCTGTCAAAAGTTTTTAATCTTTTTCACATTGATGTCCGACTTGTAAGAATAATATTAAGTTTTGTAGGAATTATCATTATGATACTTGGACTTTATACGACGTTCAGAATTTTCGGCAATAACAGCTTAACCAGCCGTGTTGTAATGTATACGAATACCAAAGATTTTTATATCTCAGAGCTGGCGGGCGCTTATTGGTCAGACATCGAACGCAAAATTCAACAAGTTCTTCTGTAACAAAAATTAACACTTTTTCTACCTCCTAAGCAAGCTAAGCAAGGGGAGATTAATATCTTCCGCAGTAAAATCTAAAATCACATTTTCTACAGACTTCGCTGTCTGATGTCCTAAGCTCAAAATCTCCTTCAATAATTTTTTTCACCGTATCATCAATTCCCTTAATAATTTTTTCACCTTCATTTTTATTGTAAGTGTAAATTACTTCGGGAGTGTCTCCGTTTTCTTCGGTATAATAAATTTTTGTGTGTTTAACGTTTAATCCGAGTGATTTTTCAGTCATATAAGCATCTAAAATTAATTCCCTCGTGTAACGTTCGAGTCGTTTTCTGTCGGAATTAATATTTCTATTTGGCTTTGAACCTTCTTTGAATATTATTATTTCTGCTTCTCTATCTCTCATGCAAATTAAATCAACTTTGCTTTGAAGTATATAATTTTCACGTTCTAAATTTATTTCGGCATTTGATTTTAAGATCGCTGCTCCGTCATTGATATAATCACTCGGAATTTTCGGCAATGAATTAAAAGGTTTTTGCTTGAAATTAAGTTCACGGTAAAATTTATATTGTGTTGAGCAAATTTCGTAAGACAAAATATCTTTCGTAAATGAATATATTTTTTTCACTCCCGAAATTTTTGTTGCGTCAATTTCTTCGTGAGGTATCTCGATTTCATCTGCATCATCAAGTTTGTTATATTGAGTTTCAAAATATTTTCCGGGAGTTTCGGAATCTTCGTTGCATGTCAAAATCAAAATATCTTCAGCTCTTGAAAATGCCGTGTAAAATAACCTGTTAAAATCAAAATCATTACTAGTTTCAACATCGGCGCGTCTCGAATAACTTTTGTTAATTTCCGTCAAAACATCAGAAGCCTTTTTCACTTCAGGAACGCTGTTAAGTGAATCAACAAAAACAATCGGAAATTCTCTTCCTTGAGTTTCTTGAACAGTCATAAATCCTACATGGCCGGAAGGGATTTTATCCTCACAATTTTTAATCTCCTCTTCAATTATTGAACGCAAATAAATATTCATGATAAATTCGATTTCCTGAGATAAATTTTTTGCGTTAATTTTGTTAGAAGTTTCATATTCTCTTATGAGGTTTATAATTTTTGCCAGATTTTTTGCAGGCTGAACTGATTTCGGAGTGTCTTTAACATTAACATCAAGAGCGTTGTTAAATGGTTTGAATGACATTAACTCGTAAAATAAATCAGAGTACGAATAATTTGTTATATCCCGTAAATTTTCATGAAAGTTTCGTTTTTCAATCAGCCATTTTTTAAGGGTTTCATAATTCGGCCTGTTAATAAAATGTGAAAAATATTTCAGGCAATTTTTATAGTAATTTATATGTTCGAGGTCGTTATTAGAGTTCTGCAATGACTTCATAAATTTCGGGAACATCGAAATAAAACAACCTATCGCAAAATAAATTTCGTTACGATATAAAAAACTGTTTGATGACGGCGAATAAACATTCACGTTATTATTTTCAAGGAATTTTATCAGCTCTTGAACCATTCCGTTTTTAACGGACTTAAATATCAATGCAACCTGATTATAATCCGTAATTTTTCCCAAATCTTTGAGAGTGTTAATGAAGCTTAATATTTTTTCGTGCCATTCATCTTTATCATTAACTCCTGCGAGCCTCATTACTGAAGGATAATTTTTTTGAAGAGGTTTATATGCCTCAATTTTTTTTTCGGTTCTGAAATTTCCCCATTCGATATTATTAATCCATTCGCCGAAAAATTTTATAATACCTGCTTCAGATCTGTAATTCAAAATTAACTTAACGATTTTACATTCATTTTTAGCAAATTTATCAGGAAATTCGAGAATATTTTTTGTCGATGTTCCTTTGCTGCTGTAAACGCTCTCATCTTCATTGCCTGCGACACAAATATTTTTGTCCCTGCTGCCCTCAAAAATTAAAAACGCTATTTGTTCCTGAATATAATTTGTGTCCTGATATTCATCAATCATAATGTAACGGATTTTTTCACGTACAGCATCGGAGATTTCAGGGTTGTCTCTCAAAAGTTTATATGTTGATGAAAGTATCGCCGAATAACTCAATGAATTGTTCTCAAATAAAAGTTCATTGTAAATTTTCATGGCATTTCCGAGAGCTTTTATTGAGGGGTTAATGTCATTAATTAATTCTTCAGGGTCAATGAGTTTCTCCGAAAGTCTGTTGATATAATCTCGAAGTTCGCATGAAAATTTCCAGTCATCTTGAATTTTAAGAGCCGTTTTACTTTCGTCAAATTTTTTCACGTTGTTATAAATCATGAGGGCGTTATCAAAATCATCAAGGACTTTGAAATTTTTTACCTGTTTTTCCGCTGAAAATTCCCTCAAAATTCTTTCGCAGATTTCATAAAAAGTTCCTGCGTAAAAATCTTTTATGTCAAACTGAATTTTTCTTGCCGATAATTCTTTCGCAACTCCTGATAATAATTCCCGTGATGATTTTTCAGTGAAAGCTGCGAGCATAATATTTTCGGGCTTAACTTTCCTCTTCTGAATTAAAAATACAGTGCGTTGAATTAGAGTATATGTTTTTCCTGTTCCAGGTGCTGCCGAAATCAATAATGCTCCGTTAGTCGATGTTACAGCTTCCTTTTGAGCTTCGTTAGCAGTTCCAAAATCAAAATCATCGGGCAAAATTTTTTCCTCTTCAATTTTTTCGGCAGGTTTTTCTATCTTAATTTCAGTGAAACTTTCGTCCTCTCCTAAATATGAAAGCAAAATATTTTTAGGGTCTTTATCCCTGCAAAATTCAATGACAGCCCGTTCAGACAGTCTTAAATATTTTCGTGATGAAAAAAATATACATTCGCCTTTGTTTATACAGTTAATTTCCTGAGCATAACTCCCTAAACTTTGAGGATTATCGTAATGAATTATAAAGTTTATATTTTTACCGTAAGAATCACGATAAAAATTTTCCTGCAATATCATTAATTTTTCATTATGAATTTTTTCACGAAGTTCATTAACTGTTTCTTGAGCGGCGCAAAAAATTATTCCGGCCATGTTATTCTTCAAAGCTAAAATTTCGTTTAACGTTTCTAATCTGTTTTCAGTGTGAATAATTTTGAACGACACATCAGGCTTATTAAATCCCGTAACAATTTTCAACGGCGAATGTAAATCCGCTATCTTGAATAAAATTTTCCTGAAAGTCGGACTTGTTGAATTTGCAAAAACTCCCGATGTTATTCTGCGAGTGCTGAGAGATGAGATAAAATTCCTATAATCTTTCAATTTTTCAGGATCAAATTTTCCTTCACCCCATTCCGAAATTAAAATTGACATTGAAATTTCAGTTGATTTTAACGCATTTGCAATATCGGGGTCAGTGAGTTGATTAAAATCAGAATAAAGAATTTTGCATGTACCGCTTTTAATTTTTCGCAAAAGTTCACGTTTTTTAGCAGGTGAAGAATCTTGCGTGAGATATTCCGAATGAGAATCCGTAAAAATTTTTTGAGGCTCTGAAGGAGTTATTACGAGAGTTAAACCCGGCATTAAAAGAGCTGCTAATCTGTACGCAATACTTTTACCGTAATTATCGGGCATTGAGCAAAACACATCACGTCCCGAAAGAATTGCGTTAATAACTTCCTCTTGTCCCGGCTTAAAAGAATTAAAACCGAAATGTTGACGTAAAAGCGATACTAAATAATTAGGTTTCTCTTCATGTACAATAATTTTTTCAGGCTCTTTAGTTTCATTTTGATGATTTTCAGGTTTTATATCTTGAAGAAGCTCCGTTAATTTTTCGGCTTTATTTTCAGCTTCCGATAATTTCTCTTTGAGGTTCTCAATTATTTCTTCTCTGTTTTCCAATGCAGTAGTGAGGGCAATAATTTGTCCTCCTAATTCTTGAATTTCGTCATTTTGCCGTGAAATTTTCTCGGATAATACTTTTATTTTAGCGTTAATTAAATTTTGTACTTGCTGTCTTTCGTCATCAGTCAAAAAAAATCACTCCCTTATTACAGGGAGTATTATAAGTTTAATCCAAAATTTTTTTCAATGCTTTAAGACCTTCATGAGCTTTTGTTAAGCTCACGATACAAATTGCGCTGTCTAAAGTTGAATTAATTATTTCGATATTGACGTTTACAGATGCAAGAGCCTTGAAAATTTTTGCGAGTGTGTGTGCTGAATCGGCCGGAGATTTTAAGCTGACTGTTATCGCAGCGACTTCGGTAGCAAATGAAACTCCCTGACCTCCGACTTTTTCGGCAGCTTCACGACATACTGGAATTATTTCGTCAAGTTTGTCCTTATGGATTAAGAATGAGAGGTCGGAACGTCCTCCCCTCATAGTATTTTGAGTAACCATAAAAACACCCACTGAATGTTCAGAGAGTGAGTTAAAAATTTCAGCGGCAATTCCCGGAACATTAGGAAGTCCGAGAAAAACAACATGAACACATTGATCATTAAATTTTATATTGCTCATAAATTTTTAGTTCCTTTCAACAGATATATATAACTCATTTGATTCGAGTTCGTTTTCTTGTGAAAGAATTTTAACCTGAACTTTGAAATCATCGTTCACTAATTCCGACGGAACAGTGAAGGAATTTTCATCATAGACTGTTAAATCTTCCGCAAGAATATCATCAATGAACACTTTAACATCAGAGCTTAAAATTTCAACAGGAGCAGTAATAAAGAACGTTACGGGTTGATTTTCACGAACACCAACAAGATCCTCATCTTTTCCGATACCTCTCCATAAAATATCATCGCTTAAAATATTTAACTCTGTTGAAACGCAGACATTATTAACAGCATCTACAGCAAGATTTTCGTTAATATTTTGTTCATCGAGAGGCAATGAAATTTCTTGAGAGACATTATCATTATCTTTAATGCCCGCGAATTTTTCAGTACTGACCGATTTTGAAGCGGCTTCAGAAGTTGGCTTTGTAATAGTTACCTTGTACTGTTTTGAAGCACAGAGGCCGTTTTTATCCGTAACTTTCAACTTGAACGTATAAGCCTTAACAGTTGAAGGAATTCCTTTAATCGTAAGTGTTGTGCCTTTTGCATTAGGAACAAGCTCAAGCCCTTCAGGTAAAGTGCCGCTAATTTTTTCCCAAGTATAAGGTGAAGTGCCTCCACTGACTTTCAAACTTGATGAATAAGAACTGTCTTTCACACAAGAAGTTTTCAGAGAGCCGCTAATAGTCGGTTGCGTTATCGTAACAGTATAGGATTTTGAAGCGGTTAATCCGTTTTTATCCGTAACTTTTAACTTAAACGTATAAGTTTTAGCGGTTGAAGGAGTTCCCTTAATCGTAAGTGTAGTGCCTGTTGTATTAGGAACAAGTTCAAGGCCGGCAGGTAATGTCCCGCTACTCTTAACCCATGTATAAGGTGATGTTCCTCCGCTTACTGTTAATTTCGATGAGTATGTTTTGTTCTTTATGCACGTTTCCTTCAATGTCCCTGCAATAGTCGGTTGCGTTATCATAACAGTATAGGACTTTGAAGCTGTTAATCCGTTTTTATCCGTAACTTTTAACTTAAACGTGTAAGTCTTAGCAGTTAAAGGAGTGCCCTTAATCGTAAGTGTAGTGCCTGTTGTATTAGGAACAAGTTCAAGGTCGGCAGGTAATGTTCCGCTACTCTTAACCCATGTATAAGGTGATGTGCCTCCGCTGACTGTTAATTTCGATGAATACGTTTTGTTCTTAACGCACGTTTCTTTTAAGGCCCCGTTAATTGTCGGTTGGGTGATTGTGATCGTGTAAGATTTTGAAACATACGCGCCATTTTTATCAGTTACCTTCAATTTGAACGTGTAATCTTTAGCACTCGTGGGAATGCCCTTCAAAGTAAGTTTTTCGCCTGTAATATCGGGTGAAAGTTCCAAGCCTTTCGGTAAAGTTCCGCTGCTCTTTATCCAAGTATAAGGAGCTGTTCCGCCACTGACCTTTATAGTTGAAGAATACGTTTTATTTTTGATACATGTATTTTTCAACGAGCCGCTAATTTTGGGTTTTGTAATGGTAACGGTGAAATCTTTTGAGGCAACAAGATTATTATCGTCCGTAATTTTCAACGTAAAATTACAAGTCTGAGCAGTTGTCGGAGTGCCTCTAATTGTTAATTCAGCTCCTGTAATATCAGGTGAAAGCTCAAGACCGTCGGGCAATATTCCGTCAATTATTTCCCAAACATAAGGTGAAGTCCCTCCGACGATTTTTAACACATTGTTGTAAGGTGCTTTTGTTACACCGTTTTCAAGAGTGCCGTTTATTTGAGGTTTAGAGATGATTGTGATTGTGAAATCCTTGCTGTCAATTCCGTAATCATTTGAAGCAATAATTTTGAATGTACTGCTCACGGCCGAATCTGTCGGAGTACCTTTAATTCTTGCGACGTTTCTGTTTGATAAAGCCGAAGGATTTTGATCCAGCGACAAACCGTCGGGTAAATCTCCAGAACATGTCCATATAAGATTTGAGCCTGTTCCTTCAATATATTCCTCGTAAGATTTTTCAACTTTTCCGTCTGAAAGATATTTTGTAACAACATCAGGGAAATTGCTCGGAGTAAGTTCAACGCTCATAAGTTTAGCCTCCGATAAATTTGCTTGGCACCCTGTATCATATTTATAAATGACTGATTCGGGAATGTGGAAAAATTTTGCGGTGCCTGTTGTGCTGTTATATTCTGCGAGATTTGAATCATAGTCCTGCAAACCTTCAACTTTAATTTTGTCGATGTTATTCGATAAATAATCTTTGAGATTTGCATGATACAATTTGTCATCACTCTGAATAAATTTTAAGCCTGAAATTGATTGCGGTGAACAATTAAGAAGAGTAAGTTTATTATTTTTGCTGAGGTCAAGTTGGGTTAAATTATTATAGGAACATACTAAATAAATTAACTCTGTGTTCTCTGGAACGTTAAGCTCACATAATCCGCAGTTATTACAAAACAGCTCCTTTAACTTTGTATTTTTACTGAGGTCAAGACTATACAAAAAATTATTTTCACAATGCAGACTCGTTAAATTCGTGAAAAATTCTATGCCATTCAAGAAGGTAGAAATATTTGATTGCATGTTTGATACATTGATACTTGTAACTTTGCTAATCTCTTCTTCGCTAAACCAACCGTCATTATCGGTATCAAATTTTTCAACGTACTCTCGGAATTTTTCATGAGGGAAATATGAATCATCAATAGGAAAGTCAGTTGAAGGTCTTGTTAAATTAACTTCCATGTAAACTTTTTGTCCATATTGAGTTATGCCTGTGTCATATTGGTATGTAACCGTTTGAGGCGATGAAGTACATTGTATTATGCCCGTATTGCTGTCGTATTGCGCAGGCTCTAACATTCCGTCATAAGAAATTTGTACGGTGTCGGGATTAACTTTGCTGATTTTATCAGAGAGATAGTCTTTGAGATCTGCGTAATATGAACCGTCATTAGCCTTATGAACTTTTAATTTTGCGTACATCTGACTTAACGCCATGTAGCTGTCCCAAGGAAACATTGAATCATCTGCACCAAGTTTTTGATTTTTGCTTAAATCTAATTGAGTCAGATAATTTCCAGCGCAACTAAGATATTCTAAGTTAGTATTTTTGCTAACGTCAATTTCTGTTAAAAGATTTGAATCGCACTCAAAATATTTTAACGCTTTGTTGTTAGAGACATTAATATTTGTGAGCATATTGCCTCTGCAACTTAATACCTCTAATTTTGTGTTATAGCTTACAGATAAATTTGAGAGGCGTTGAAATTCGCAAGTTAAAGAAGTTAAATTTCTATTGTTTGTTACGTCAAGTTCTGTGAGTCTAGGCAGTCCGTCATCATGATAACGTTCTGAAACAGAATCTAAAGTATCAGAATATCCTGACCAATTTGAGCCGTTACATGTAAGAGTTTCAAGATTGTAAAAAAACTCAATGCCCTTTAAGGATTTTACCCCTGCTCCTACATCAATAATTTCATCGCCTGAAGTTATCGTATTGCCGCTCATGAATGTTATGTACGTAACATCTATGATTTCACTGGGGCTTAACCAGCCGTCACCGTTACTATCACAATTATTTCCAACATATTCACGAAAAACTTCGTCGGGAAAATTTGTTTTGTTGATTTCAATCGATTCAGCCATAGCCAGTGAAACAAAAAATGCGCACATTAACCACGACAATATGAAAATTGCCGAAAATTTTTTGAACGTTCTCACAAAAAAATTCCTCCTAATTAAAATTTTAGAATTGCTTTATTTTACTACACGCTATGTTAAAATTAAAATCAATATTTCAATACAAATATTTTTGAAGGAGGATTTAATTTTTGAGCCTCATATACTTTTTATTATGGGTAATATTTAACGGCAGGATTACATTTGAAATTATTGTTGCAGGTGTTTTGATTTCAGTTTTGCTCGATTTTTTTGTCAGGAAAATTATAAAGCTTAATTTAACGTTATCTAATTTATGGAAGTTCTTGAAAATTTTTCCCGATGCTTTATTTTATGCGGTTGTCCTTTTAATTGAAATCGTCAGAGCAAATTTGTTGATTTCAAAATTAGTCCTTGCTCATGAAATTCAAGTAGAACCGTGCTTAGTAAAATTTAACACGCCATTAAAGACCGAAGCTGCCAGAGTTGCTCTTGCAAATTCAATCACACTTACTCCGGGAACAATAACAATATCTCTTGAAGGCAATGAATTTTTGGTTCATGCTTTAGACAGGGAAATAGCTAGGGGGTTAGAGGGGTCTATATTTGAGAGAATTTTAATGAGAATGGAGAGAAGATTAAATGCCTGAAGTTGAAACGCTGAAGGAAATTTTGTTGATTTCAAGCGCAGTATTTTTATCCGTAACAATTTTTATAAGTTTGTTAAGAGCTACGTTAGGATCGAGATATTCAGATCGAATAATTGCCGGAAGCATAATCGGAACAAAAGTTATAGTTTTAATTGCCGTGCTTGCGTTGATAATCGGTGAAAATTATTTGGCTGATATATGTTTGATATACGCAATAATAAATTTTTTATCGGTTGTAGTGTTAGCACGTTCGGTTCTAGAGAAAAAGGAGGAAGACGAAGAAGAATGATTCGTTTAATAATTGCGGCAGGTTTAATATTGTCAGGTTTATGGGCATTATCAATCGCTGTAATAGGGATATTCAGATTTTCAACGATGTTAAACCGTATTCATGTTGCTGCGAAATGCGATACGTTAGGAGCGTTGTTAGTTCTTTCGGGATTAATGGTTATGTCGGGATTGACTGTTTATTCGCTGAAGTTATTTTTAGCGATAGTATTTTTATGGCTTTGCAATCCTGTCGCAAGTCATTTAATCGCACGAGCTGAAGTCCGAACTAATCCGAATTTGAATTTAATCTGTGATTTCATAGACGCAACGAACCCCCCTTCAGTTCCCCCCTTAGCAGGGGAGACGAGAACATCGGAAGGAGAAAAAACAGATGGTAATAATTGAGTGGCTGTTGTTAATATTTTTGGTAGTGTGTGCCATAGCGGTATCAATATCGAAAAATTTGTTGAACTCCGTAATAATTTTCATGAGTTACAGTTTGGTCATGGCCGTAATATGGGTGCTTTTGCGTTCGCCTGACTTAGCAATAACAGAGGCTGCCGTCGGTGCAGGAGTAACGAGCGTGTTGTTCTTTTTAGCGTTGCGTAAGATTGGACAGATCGGCCATGAAAAAGAGAACGAGGAGAAAAAAAATAATGCGTAAAAATTTTCAAAGATTAGTTTCATTTTTTGTTTGTATTGAAGCTCAATTTCTGTTAGGCCGTATGTATGATGAAGGTGAAGAAGTTGACCAAGACAGTTACGAAGCTGTTAAGTGGTTTCGTAAGTCAGCACAACAGGGATACGCCGGTGCTCAATCAAATTTGAGACAACTCGGAGAAACATGGTAAAAAAGGCAAATATCATGACAGCAATAACAGCAGAAAAAGCACATGAAAAATTTTTTCAGCTTTTATCAGATGTAAATGTTAGCAATGTACCTGTCATAATTGTGAATGATAACGGGAAAAATGCCGTTCTTGTATCAGAAGATGATTGGAACTCGTTGCAGGAAACTTTATATTTGTATTCTATTCCCGGTATGGTTGAAAGTATTATCAAAGCAAAACAAGAACCTTTATCAGAATGCAAAGAATATGATCCTCCTAATGAGGAATGGTAAATGTATCTTGTTAAATTCAGTAAACAGGCAGAAAAAGATAAGAAATTGATAAAAAGAGCAGGTTTTGAAAGCAAGGTTAAAAATCTTTTGAACATCATCAGAATTAATCCCTTTCAAAATCCTCCTGAATATGAAAAACTGTTATGGGATTTACGAGGCTGTTTTTCGAGGCGAATCAATCTTCAGCATAAGCTTATTTATGAGGTCTGCGAAAATATTGAAAAAATTTTGTCCGCTGACGGAAAACCTTATGACGGAATTGTCAGGATAATTAGAATGTGGACACATTACGAGTAAAATTTTTAACATGAAAGGAGTAATTTAATCTTGAACGAAGAATTAAAAGTTATATGGAAAAATTTTTTCAACTGGGTTATGGGAAACGGCCCTCGACCCGAAAATGAAGTCGAACCTCCCGAACCGCCGCCCGATTTACCTTTCACTCAAAAGCCGAAGGATAAATTTTCACGTTTTCATGAACCGACTTTAAGAGAACGTTATGAACAATGGCTCGAAATTCATGGCCTTCATATTTTTTCGACTTTATATTCGGCTTTGAGCATTTTAACTTGTGTCGTAATTGTTGTATTGTTGCTAACAACTGTTGCTGCTCTTCCGCCTTTCGGACATGAACGAAACCCTGCTAACAATGAAGTCATTAGGCGTTATGTTGAACACGGAGGACATGAAACAGGCGCTCAAAATATTGTTGCAGGTCTGATTTTGGATTACAGAGCGTTTGATACTTTCGGAGAATCTGCTGTTTTGTTTACTGCTGCCGTGAGTGTGTTAATGCTTTTGAGTTCCTCACGGAGTTCTAAACCTCAAAAAAAATTCCAACGTCTCCATATTTACAGAAACGATGACACTATTTTAAGAGCTGTTGCTTCACTATCAATTCCTGTAATTTTAATGATGGGCTGTGTAGTAGTTATTAACGGTCATTTATCACCGGGCGGAGGTTTTTCGGGCGGAGCTATCCTCAGTACCGCTTTAATACTTTGTGCAAATGCTTACGGCTTTGAACGTGTAAGAGAATTTTTCAACGAACGAACTTTTATAGTTTCAAGCTCAACTGCCTTAATGATTTATGCTTTGTCAAAAGGCTATTCGTTTTTCACGGGCGCAAATCACATTCATTCAATCATTCCTAAGGGCACGATAGGCGATATTTTGAGCGGAGGTTTAATTCTTCCTCTTAATATTTGTGTAGGCTTAATCGTCGCAGGTACTCTTTACGGATTTTATGCTTTGTTCAGCGAAGGAGAAATGTAAAACAATGCTCGAAAAATTATTATTAAATCATTATGAGGCTGCTGCTGTAATTTTATCGGGAATAGGTTTGACGAATTTATTGCTTCAGCGAAACCTCATCAAAAAAATTATCGGTCTTAACATTATGGATACTGCCGTATATTTATTCCTTGCAGCTAAAGGTTATGTTGAAGGAAGGGCAGCTCCGATTTTGCTTGAAAACGGTTCGGGAGGCTGGCTGACTTCTTCGGCTCTTTATGTTAATCCCGTTCCGGCAGGTTTGGTCTTAACAGGAATTGTCGTAAGTGTAAGTGTAACTGCTTTTGCTCTTGCTTTAACTCTGAAACTTTATGAGGCTTACGGGACTTTGAATATTGATGAAGCATTGTTAAAGATGACTCAGGAGCAGGAAGAATTAGAGGCAAAAATTGAAGATGCTGAGGAGGAAGTTTTAGCATGATAAATATTTTTGCTTTTAACATTCCTTTCATCAGTATTTTCATGTTGATGATTGCGGCAATAATTACTCCTCTTTTGCCGAAAAAAAATCGTATTCCCGAAAAATTATCGTGTTACGTTATTGGCATAGTTGCAATTTTATCGGCATATCTTCTTTATTCTCTAACTAATTCGGGGCAAAGTTTAGCATTCAATTTTTCAATGGGACATTTTCCTGCTCCTTGGGGCAATGAATTAAGAGCAGGGCCTCTTGAAGCCATATTGTCTTTAGTATTTTGCGTGGCGATGCTGTTATCATTAACGGGAAATTTCTCATCAACTGCTGAAGATATTCCCGAAAATCGAAGACAAATTTTTTGCGTGCTTGTAAATTTATTGACGGCTTCGTTATTAGCTCTGACATATACGAACGATTTATTCACGGCGTATGTTTTCATTGAGATTAACACTATTGCGGCATGTGCTATTGTTGCAGTTAAAGAAGGTGCTGAAACAGTAAGGGCAGCTTTACGTTACCTGATAATGAGCTTAGTAGGTTCGGGATTAGTAATGATTGCGATATGTCTGCTTTACGATTTAACTGGACATCTTTTAATGCAGAACATGCACAACGCTATTCAGGTTATTTTAATCACAAAAGAATATATGGTTCCTCTTATAGTTTCGGTGGCATTAATAACAACGGGTCTTGCGATAAAGAGTGCGTTATATCCTTTTGCATTTTGGCTGCCTGATGCTCACGGAAGTTCAACAAACGCATCGAGCGCAATTCTTTCGGGACTTGTATTAAAAGGACACATTTTTACGATCATCAAAATTTTTTACAGGGTCTACGGACTTGAAGTAATTCATTTGCTGAGAATGGACACCGTGATTTTTATTCTAGGAGTTACGGCTATGATTATGGGTTCTGTCCATGCTCTTAAACAAAATAACGTAAAAAAAATGATTGCATGGTCATCAGTTGCTCAAGTCGGATATATATTTTTAGGATTGGGATTAAATACCGTTGCCGGAGTTGCTGCTGCGTGCCTTCACATAATAATTCATGCCTGCATTAAACCGATGTTATTCACGGCCGCAGGAGGTTTAAGCAATGCTGCCGGACATAAAAAAGGTCTTCACTCTTTAATGGGAACGTTCTATATAAATCATTGGGCGGGACTTGGATTAATTGCAGGAGCGTTTTCGATGATGGGCATACCGGCATTTGCTGGTTTTGCTTCAAAATTAAGTTTGACAATGGCATCGTTTGACAGTCCGTTAATAATGTGGTCTCTTGCGGCACTTGTTACAAGCACGGTGTTAAATGCTTTATATTATGTTCCTGCTGTAATAGTTGTATTAACTCACAACAAAGATAAAAATCCTCAAAAAAATTTCTCTGCTCCTGCACCTACGACACTGTATAAATTTTCGATGTTTGTATTTTTGGCTTTGAATTTTTATTTAGGATTGTTTTGCGTTCCGTTGCTGAGGCTTATAACGAGGGGAGTGAATGTTTTATTATGACAATCAACAATTTTATAACTTTAATTCCCGTATGGTTTCCAATTATAACGGGTTTTGCGTTATTTTCGAGGCCGATATTTGAGGACAGACATATTTACGTTGGGGTTATGACGTTTTTAACGGCTGCTATAACTTTCTTTGTATCTTTCATGACGAGCGAAGAATTAATAACTTTGTGGCGGATTACTGATACTTTATCAATAGCGTTCAGGCTTGATTATCCTGCGAGAGCTTTTTCGTGTTTAGTAGCGTTTATATGGCCTTTGGTAACTTTATATGCGTTTGAATATTTAAGAAGACGGCCGCCTGTTGACAGATTTTACGCATTTTTTCTTGCGACGTTTGGAATTTTAATCGGAGTTGCATGTGCTGCGAATTTGTTGACGCTGTATTTATTTTACGAGTTAATGACTTTTATGACATTGCCGTTAGTAATGCACTCTCAAAAACGTGAATCAATTCGTGCGACAGTTTCATATTTGTTATATTCATTAGTAGGAGCTGCGCTGGCATTGGGAGGATTTTTCTTTTTTCAGGTTTACGGAGTTTCGATGGAATTTACGCCCGGCGGAGTTTTGGACATTGCAAAAATCACCGCTGAAAAAAATGAAGAAATGATTTTAACCGTAACATTTTTAACGTTAATAGGATTTGGAGCAAAGGCAGGATTAGTTCCTCTTCATGCTTGGTTACCGACAGCTCACCCAATAGCGCCCACACCTGCAAGCGCAGTTCTTTCAGGATTAATAACAAAAGCAGGAATTATATCAATGTTCAGAGTTACATATTATGTAGTGGGAGCAGATTTTTTGAGAGGCACATGGGTTCAGACGGCGATATTATCAATAGCAATGTTCACGATTTTCACTGGGTCAATGATGGCATTCATAGAAAAACATTTGAAGCGTCGTATAGCATGGTCAACAGTAAGTCAGGTATCTTATGTTGTATTTGCGATGATGTTATTGAATGCTGACGGAATTATCGGAGCAGTAATTCAAATTGCTGCACATGCTATGACAAAGAGCTGTTTATTTTTGGCTGCTGGAGTTGTAATTTACTTCACGATGGAAGGAGCGAATTATCATTACGCGGATCAATTACGAGGAGTTGGAAAAGAACTTCCGATAACGATGACATGTTTTGCGTTAGCTTCAATATCGTTAATAGGGCTTCCGATAACGGGAGGATTTACTGCGAAATGGTTCATGGCATCAGGGGCATTAAGTTTAGGAAATTTCGGAATGGCAGGAATAATAATTTTAATGATAAGTGCTTTATTAACGGCGGGATATTTATTGCCGATAGTAACGGATTCGTTTTTTCCGGGAAATGATTTCGATTATTCGAGCGTGCCGAATATAAGGTTATCGTGGAACATGAAAATCCCGTTGTTAATGTTAAGCATTGGGGCATTGATTACGGGGTTATTTGCAGGAACATTGATAAATTTCGTGAACACGAAAATTATTGCTGTTTTGTTGTAAAATAATGAAAATCAAATTAACTTTAATTTAAGGAGTGATATATCGTGAAGAAATTCACAAAAATTGTTTTACTGGCGTTCATCTTTCTATACGTTCCTCTTGTTGCTTATGCTTCATACAAGGACGAGGGCAATGACGGTTCGAGTTCAAAGCCTTATGTCATTGACAGCGTTGAAGACCTTCAAGAACTTCAGAAGGGTGTTAATAACGGAACTGAAGAAGCAGGGAAGTATTACAAGCTCTCTACCAATCTTGACATTAAGTCAATTACAAACTGGTTACCGATTGGTAATGACCGCACAAAACCGTTCAAGGGGCATTTCAACGGCAATGGGAAAAATATTTCCGTCAATATGAAATCTTTCTACAATAATACCAATAACATGTATATAGGGTCTGCACTGTTTGGATATATTGACATTGAAGGAACAGCAGTTAAAAATCTTACGATTAACGGTTCTATAGAAGGAAGAACTTATGCTGCTGGTATTGCTTCAATTTTAGTCAACGGCACGATTGATAATTGTAATTTTACAGGAAGCATTTATGGTTGGAGATACGGTTACGCTGCTATGGCTGGAGGTATTGTAGGACAGATTATAAACGGTACAGTCAAAAATTGTACAGTATATAAGGGAACTGTTTATGCAACTACTGACAGTACTGATTCTGACAAGCAGCCTTATGCAGGAGGTATTATCGGCTTTATGTCAGGAGGAGTAGTTCAAAGTTGTGAAGTCAAGGATAATTCTATTGTTCAGGCAAACAAAACCTATGCAGGGTATACAGGATATGTAGGAGGTATTGTCGGTGCTGCAAAACTTAACAACACAACAAAAGAAGGTATATTTAGTTGTCAAGTTCAGGGAACCGTTACAAGTAATACTGAATATATTGACCGTGTAGTTTACTGCGGAGGTATTATCGGAAGTTTATCGGGCGGTATCGTGAAAAGTTGTAAGGTTTTAACAGGAAGTCAGATTTCTGTCAAAATGAACAAAAAATACGACAGTACTTCATATTCAAGTATCTTGGGAGGAATTGCAGGAGAACTTACAATGAACGGAATAATTCAAAGCTGTACCGTTCAATATGGTGTAAACATTGATATGCAACTTGCTGATGTAACTCTTAACCAACCTGCACTCGGCGGAATTATCGGTGCAGTTCGTACTGGAACGGTTAAAAGCAACGCAGCTTACGGAACTTTAACAGGAAATGCAGTATATAGCGGCGGCGTAATCGGACGTATCACTGAAAGCGTTACAACAATTTCAGGCAACAAATTTTCAAATGCTGAATACGGAATTGGCTCCGATTATTACAATATCCCTAGTGATGAAGGCTGTACAGGTGTTTCAGCTCCGACAATTAACACTGAAACTCTTGCTAACGGATTCTTGAAACAAAAATACAGCAAGACTCTTTCTGCTAGCGGAACAAAAACTATTACATGGAAAAAAGCTAACGGAACTCTTCCGACAGGCTTATCGTTATCAAGCGAAGGAAAAATTACAGGCACTCCGACTAAAGAAGGCACTTTCAAATTCACTGTTAAAGCAACAAATGCCGCCGGTTACGCAACAAAATCTTTAACAATTACAATCTCAAAATCCGTCGTAATTACGTCAACAACTCTTGAAAACGGTTCCATTGACACTCCTTACAACGTTCAATTAGCTGCTGACGGAACACCTTCAATAACATGGTCAAAAACTAAAGGCTCATTGCCAACAGGATTGAAACTTTCAAAGAAGGGACAAATCGTCGGAGTTCCAACTAAAACAGGGACATTCAGTTTTACGGTTAAGGCGAAAAATAATTACGGTTCAGCAACAAAGGCTCTTAAAATTGTAATTAAAGCCGGTAAACCTGCCATAACAACAACAAGCCTTCCTGACGGTTATATGGGAAGCGTTTATAACGTTCAGTTACAGGCATCAGGCACAGCACCCTTCACTTGGACTAAAAGCGGCACCCTTCCGAGCGGCATCGTTCTCGCAAAATCGGGACAATTAATCGGCATTCCGACAAAAACAGGCGAGTTTACCGTAACATTTAAGGCAACAAACACTCTTGGTTCTGCCTCAAAGAAATTGACGCTCAAGATCATGGCTGAGGAAGAAGAAGAAACTAATACAACTTCTAAAAACAAATCTAAAGATAAAGATTCTTCAGATGAAAATCAGACCAATGTCATTACAGGTGAGGGCATAAAATTTGGTGAAGATAGAACAACTGCTTCAATTCCTCAATCAATATTAAATTCAATCTCAAATGACAAGAAAATGATTGCAGCAATTCTTCCTGAAGTTACTGTTAATGAATACGGGCTTTATGTTTTTGAAGGAGTATCACTTGATTCAAAAGTTCCCGAAGGCTGGAATTTAACGTGGCATTCATATCCTAAAGACAATTTGAACTCAAGTGAAGCTGATGAAAATGATACAGCAGAATTTTTTGACGATGAAGGCGATACACTCTCTGAAGTTCCTGAAAATCATAACGTTAATGTCAGTGTTGGTTTAGATACAGGGATTTATTATCCGTTAATAATTGCTGAAGCTGAAGAAAATTCAAGCGAAGATTCATCAGGCAGCAGTGGTTGTAACATGGGCTTCAATTCGCTTTTACTGTTAGCAGGATTTTGGATTGTGAGACGGAAAAGATAAATCGGGAAAATAAAATTTGAAACTGAATGAGACTCCGAATTTTTCAGAGCCTCATTTTTTATCGTCCTGTACTTCCGAAGCCTCCCGAGCCTCTTTTTGTTTCGTCAAGAGTTTTAACATCTTCAAATTTTGCCTTTACTACAGGAGCAAATACCATTTGAGCAATCCTGTCTCCGAAAATTAACGTGAAAGGATCTTCACCGTCATTTCTCAACAATACTCTAATTTCTCCTCTGTAATCAGCGTCAATAGTGCCGGGACTGTTAGGGATTGTAATTTTTTTGTTAAGAGCAAGGCCGCTTCTAGGTCTGATTTGAGCCTCATATCCTTCAGGTATCGCGAGCTTTATTCCGGTAGGTATTAAAGCCTGTTCACCCGGTTTAATTATGCAGTACATAGTTGAGCATAAATCAACTCCTGAAGATCCCGGAGTAGCGTATTCAGGAATAGCGATTGTGTTTGCTTCACGAAGAATCTTAACTTTTATTTCCTCCAAAATTATTACCTCCTTCTGTCGCCTCTGCTGCGTCTTTCTCGAGCATTATCGAAATCGTTGCGTGTCGTTCTGTTTGAAGAATAACCTCGTTCAATATAGCCTCCTATTTTCTCCTTTGTTTGTTTTGTAATTTGTTTTGCGGCTTGTTTTCCCATTCTGTCCTTCATCGAGAAATTTGAATATCCTCTGTCGCGTGATGTCAAACTTACGATTAAATTTTCACGTTCTCTTTCTTCGGGCAATGCGTAAGCTAAACCTGCTGCACGAATTTTTTCTTCATTCGCTAACGCCCTTCTTCGTGATAAATTCGCTCGTCCTTGATCGTCAATTTCCTTCACCATAACTAAAACTTTATCGCCGATTTTGAAAACATCATCGACAGTTCCGACCCTGTGTGCGCTGATTTCACTCACATGAAGCATACCTTCTTTACCAGGAGTACACTCGACAAAAGCTCCGAAGCCTGTCATTCTTGTAACAGTTCCGTAATAAATATCTCCGACAGTAAGGTCTTTTATGACGGTCATTACCATAGTTCTGGCGTCTTCAACATGAGCCATAGTCGGACCCATTATCGTTATTAATCCGCTGTCATCAATTTCGAGTTTTACGCCTGCCGTTGCAGTTATAGTTCTGACAACTTTACCGCCTGCACCGATAACATCACGAATTTTTTCGGGATCAATCTCGAACATTATTATTCTCGGAGCATTCTGTGATAATTTATTCGGAACCGGGATTGCGTCCTCCATTTTTTCGATTATCTGAAGTCTTGCACGCCTTGCCTGAGCTAATGCCTGTTCCAAAATTTCACGGGTAATTCCTCCTGCTTTGTTGTCCATTTGAAGAGCTGTAATTCCTGCCCTAGTTCCAGCGACTTTGAAATCCATATCTCCGTAATGATCTTCAAGCCCTTGAATATCCGTTAATATTTGAACTTTATCGCCCTCTTTAATCAGTCCCATAGCAATTCCTGCAACATGACATCGAATCGGAACACCTGTCTGCATTAACGCTAAACTTCCTCCGCAAATACTTGCCTGAGAACTTGATCCGTTAGATTCCATAATATCTGAAACAACTCGAATAACATAAGGGAATTCTTCTTCAGTAGGAATTACAGGGAGCAAAGCTCTTTCAGCTAATGCACCATGCCCTATTTCACGACGACCCGGGCCTCGAATCGGTCTGACTTCACCGACTGAATAAGGAGGGAAATTATAATGAAGCATAAATCTTTTCGCAGGTTCATCTAATTTTATTCCGTCAAGAATTTGATCATCTTCTCCGACCATTCCGAGAGTTACGGTTGCAAGCGATTGAGTTTCGCCTCGAGTAAACAAAGCCGAACCGTGAACTTTTGGCAAAATATCAAGCTCACATGTAATCGGGCGTATCTGATCCATTTTTCGACCGTCAACACGAATACGCTCATTAATAATTATTCCTCGCATTATAGTTTTTACTCGTTCATCAATAAACGCTTTGATGTATTCTTCTTTGTCGGGAGATTCTTTGAGGAGTTCGCTGAAGTGTTCTGTGGCTTGAGTTTTAATTTCTTTGATTTTATTTTCTCGCGGTTTTTTCTCTTGGATTCTTACTGCCTCGTCAACTTTTGCGTCAAGATTTTCACGTATCCAATTTTCAATTTCGGGAATTTTTTCGGGCATTGAAATTTCTCTTAAAGGCTTTCCGATTTCGTCTTTCATTTGTTTTATGACGGCTATAATTTTCTTTATCTCTGAGTGGGCAAGTTCAAGAGCGTCTGTCATTAATTCTTCCGAAATTTCATACGAACCTGATTCAACCATTGTTATTCCGTCTTCATGGCCGGCGACAATTAAATTTAACATCGAGTTTAACATTTGTTTTTCGGTCGGATTGACAATCAATTTGCCTCCGATTAAACCGATTCTCACGGCTCCTACAGGACCGTTCCAAGGTATTCCTGAAATAGCGAGGGCTGCGCTTGCCGCATTAACTCCGAGAATGCTGGGCGGATAAATTTGATCTATTGCAAGAACGGTATTGACGACGTGAACTTCATTGCGCATATTATCATCAAATAATGAACGTATGGCTCTGTCTGAAACTCTTGATGCAAGTATTGCACCGTCCGCAGGTTTACCTTCTCTCTTTACAAAACCTCCCGGAATTTTTCCCGCCGCATAATATCTCTCTTCATAATCAACGACCAATGGAAAGAAATCGATTCCTGTTCTTGCTTCATCACTCATACAAGCTGTACTGAGTATGACTGTTTCACCGTGCGAGGCAACTATTGCTCCGTCAGCTTGCTTTGCAATTCTCCCTGTCTTAAATACAAGCGGCTCGTCCCCTATTTCGACCGTATAAACTTTTTCCTGATTCAAAATTCTAGCAACTCCGTTACAGAAAACTTATAAAAACGTTAAGAGTTTTCTGATAACTTTCTCCTTTCTTGTTTTATTATATCTCTACATC
>CALBPU010000088.1 GCA_937899395.1 uncultured Fretibacterium sp. | reverse complement strand
CCCTGCCGAGTCGTAACCTCTGTATTCAAGTTTCGCAAGACCGTTTAATAAAATATCGCTAGCTTGACGATTACCTGTGTAACCTAAAATACCGCACATAAATAATAACCTCCTGCTTATATATTAAAATTTTTCTTTATATTCTACAGTAAAGGGGAAGATTAGTGTTATTATTTCCTTTTTTTGACTTATAAACTCTATTGCTTAAGACTCAAATTTTTTCTAATTAGGCTAATAACGAATCACTTTTTTAGCTAAATTTTCCCATATTATATTTCTTTTCTTGCTAATTTCATGTAAATAAAAATGTTTTTACCCATCGATTAACGAGGCTTGCAGGAATTTTTAGCCCTGTGATAGGATTAATAATTATGATTGATATTAAAAATTTGAAACTCTCATTCGGCGAAAAAATTATTTTCAAAAATTTAAGCCTCAGAATTTCTGATAATGCGAGAATCGGAATCGTCGGTGCTAACGGTGCAGGCAAAACAACATTGTTAAGAGTCTTAACGGGCGAAATTGAACAAGATGACGGAATTATAGAACGCTCAAAAAATTTAACGGTCGGATATTTACCGCAGGATTTAATCGAGCTTGAACCTGTACCTTTAATGCAATACCTGAAAAATAAAACTGGAATTTCTAAAATCGAAGCGAAATTAAGAGACGTTGAGGAAAAATTATCGCTCTCAATTCAAAATAACGAAGATTTATTACAAGAGCATTCAAAATTAGAACGTCGCTTTGAAAATTCAGGCGGTTTTGCATTTGAATCAATGGCAATGAAAATTTTGCACGGTCTCGGCTTTGTTAAGGGCGATGAAAATAAAAACTGTCATGATTTTTCGGGCGGTTGGAAAATGAGAATAGCAATGGCTGCGTTGCTGTTGTCAGCTCCTGATGTTTTACTGCTCGATGAACCTACTAACCATTTAGATACTGAAAGCATGGAATGGTTGGAAGGTTGGTTAAGAACTCATAAAGGAGCGGTTGCTGCTGTATCGCATGACCAAAGATTTTTGGAAAATATTGCCGAAAGTATTGCTGACCTTGAGAACGGCTCAATAACTTTATATCCTTATAATTATGATGAATATATCGAAGCTAAAGAACAAAATAAAGAATTATTGGAGAAGGCATTTATTCAGCAGCAAAACAAAATCCAAAAAATAGAATCGTTCGTAACACGTTTCAGATACAAAGCAACAAAAGCAGCACAGGTTCAAAGCCGTTTGAAGCAGCTCGAAAAAATCGAACGAATTGAAATTTCTTCCAGCTCCAAAACCGTTAAAATAAAAATTCCTGAAGCTCCTCCAAGCGGTTGGGAAGTTATTAAAGCTGATAACGTTTCAAAATTTTATGATGAGTTAAAAGTTTTTGAGGGAGTTAGTTTTGTCATTAACAGGGGAGAAAGAGTTGCTTTAGTCGGAGTGAACGGTGCTGGAAAATCAACTCTTTTGCGTTTATTAAGTCTCAACGAAGAACCTTCATCGGGAAAAATAAAAATCGGGCATAACGTGAAATTTTCGTATTATTCCCAAGAAAGCGCAATGAATATAAATTATTCCAATACTATTTGGGAAGAGGCTCGTTCGGTTTCATCGAAATTAAATGACGTTGAAAGAAGAAATCTTTTGGGAGCGTTTTTATTTTCGGGTGATGACATTTATAAATCGGCTTCGGTTTTGTCGGGAGGCGAGAAGGCTCGTTTAGCTCTCTACAAATTAATGCTTGAAGAAACGAATTTTTTAATCCTTGATGAACCTACTAACCATTTAGACCATGATACAAGAGAAATTGTCGAAAGGGCATTATTAAAATATCAGGGAACATTATTGATAGTTTCACATGACAGACATTTCCTTGACGTTTTAGCCGAAAGAGTCTTGGAAATTAGAGACGGGAAATTATTTGATTATCCCGGAAATTATTCGTGGTTCTTGGACAAGAGAGAAGAAAATTTGCAGGCTTTAACCGTTGCTCCTGTTGCGAAAAAATCAATTCCAATTCGTAAACCTGATAACAAAAACGAGATTAAAGAGACGAAAAAATTAATTTCACAATGCGAGAAAAAAATTTCGGACTTAGAAACAAAACTTAACGAAATTGATAAAGCCTTGAGCAATCCTGAAACATTATCAAATTCTAAAAAAATTCAACAGTTATTAATAGAACGTGATGAACTTGATAAAGAGTTGAAAAATCTTTATTCCGAATGGGAAGAACTTAATTTGAAATTTGAACTCATTTATGATAGCTATGTAAAATAAAATACAGTGTTAAAATTTTCAGCAAATTTTGAAGGGAGATAAAAATTTTTATGAAGCAGTTAATGCAGGGTAACACCGCCGCAGCAAGAGGTCTATATGAAGCAGGCTGTTGTGTTGCGTCAAGTTATCCCGGAACACCTAGCACAGAGATTACGGAGGAAGCCGCAAAATTTGACGAAATTTACTGCGAGTGGGCACCGAATGAAAAGGTTGCAATGGAAACAGCTTTCGGAGCGTCGCTTGCAGGTAAACGAAGTTTTTGCGGAATGAAACACGTAGGTTTGAATGTTGCAGCGGATCCGTTGTTCACGGTTTCATATACCGGAGTTAATGCAGGAATGGTTATATGTGTTGCAGATGATGCAGGAATGCACTCTTCACAAAATGAACAGGATTCACGGCACTATGCTAGAGCTTCAAAAATTCCGATGCTTGAACCGTCAGATTCTCAAGAGGCTTTGAATTTTTTCAAGAGGGCTTATGAATTATCAGAGAAATTTGACACGCCCGTTATCGTGAAAATGTGTACAAGAGTTGCTCACTCTCAGTCATTAGTCGAAATTAACGAACGTGTTGAAGCTCCTGAACATCATTACGAAAAAAATATCGCAAAATATGTCATGATGCCGGGCAATGCTATAAAACGCCACCCTATAGTTGAAGAACGTACGTTGAAATTAAAAGCTCTTGCCGAAGAAATTGATATTAACAAAATTGATGAAGGATCTGATGATTCGATAGGGATTATTACATCATCAACAAGTTATCAATATGTTAAAGAGGCTTGCGGAGATTTATATCCTGTTTTGAAACTGGGAATGATTTGGCCGTTACCTGACGAAAAAATTAAATCCTTCGCAAAAACTGTGAAGCGTCTAATTGTTGTCGAAGAACTTGACGATTTCATTGAAAATTATTGCAAATCTTTAGGACTTGAAGTTGATGGAAAGAATTTATTTTCGCTTGAAGGTGAGTTAAGTCAAAATATATTTGCCGAAAAATTAGGTTTGAAAAAAAATTCATGCTCAAAATTAAATGAGGTAATACCTCCGAGACCTCCTGTAATGTGTGCAGGCTGTCCTCACAGGGGAATGTTTTTCACACTCAGCAAAAACAAATGTACGGTATTAGGTGATATAGGCTGTTACACTTTAGGAGCTGTTGCGCCTCTTTCAGCAATGGAAATGACGTTATGTATGGGAGCTTCGGTTAGTGCTACTCACGGATTTAATAAGGCTCTTGAACTTGCCGCCCCTGAGAAGGGGAGGGGAACCGCTCAAGCGGTGGAGGGGTTAAAACCTGTTGCAGTTATAGGCGATTCAACTTTCATGCACTCGGGAATGACAGGGCTTGCGAA
The DNA here is from genome assembly GCA_937899395.1 of uncultured Fretibacterium sp. GTDB lineage: Bacteria > Synergistota > Synergistia > Synergistales > Aminobacteriaceae > JAFUXM01. Next base: position 39,072 of record CALBPU010000088.1, on the reverse strand, counting down.
TATTGCCTACAATCAAAGCAAATCCGTTGTAATAATTCTCGACAATTCCATAACAGGAATGACAGGACATCAGCAAAATCCTACGACAGGCTATAACATCAAAGGAGATCCTGCGGGAAAAATCAATCTTGAAAATTTATGCCGAGCTATGGGCTTTAACCGTGTAAGAGTTGTTGACCCTTATAACTTGAAGGAATGTGAGGAAGCATTAAGGGAAGAACTCGAAGCAGGTGAATCAAGCGTAATAATTTCAAGACGGCCATGTGCGTTATTGAAGTACGTGAAACATAAACCGCCTCTCAAAGTTAATACTGAAAAATGCGTCGGCTGTAAATCATGTATGAAAATCGGCTGTCCTGCTTTAGCTATGAAAAATAACAAAGCTCATGTTGATAATACGTTATGCGTAGGCTGCGGAGTATGTGAACAGCTTTGTAAGTTCAGAGCATTTGAAAGCACTGCACAGGAGGGGAAATGATCATGGCAGAAAAAGTTTTATTAACTTTAAATGCAAACGCTTCAAGCAAGCTTTTTTTCATTGGGGTTAGTTTTTTTCTGACTACTCTTGCTCTGTTTGTAAATGTTTTGGCTATCGTAGATTTCATGAAGAAAATATTCACTCCTTCAGTTACGATTGAGGACGTTGAAAGAATTGTTAATGCTGCAATCAGCAGACATCTTTCAAGCAATGTGGAGGTCAGGTAATTATGACTACAAAAAATATTATGATTGTCGGTGTCGGAGGTCAGGGAAGCGTCCTTGCAAGCAAATTATTAGGACATCTTTTAACATCGCAGAGCTTTGACGTAAAAGTCTCTGAAGTTCACGGAATGAGTCAACGCGGCGGAAGTGTCGTTACTTATGTGAGATACGGCGATAAAGTTTTTTCACCTGTAATTGACAAGGGCGAAGCTGATTTCATAGTGTCGTTTGAAATTTTAGAGGCTGCACGATGGCTCGAATATCTCAAAGCTGACGGTCAAATTGTAACTTCAACTCAACAAATTGATCCTATGCCAGTTATAACGGGCAAAATGTCTTATCCTGAAAATTTGCTTGAGAAAATTAAAGCATTAAATATTAAAGTCGATGCTCTTGATTGTGTAAAACTTGCTGAAGAAGCAGGCAATGTTAAAGCTGTTAATCTGGTTTTGCTGGGAAGGTTGAGCCATTATTTCAACGATATTCCCGAAGAAGCTTGGAAGGAAGCTATAAATTTTTGTGTCCCGAAAAAATTTTTAGATGTAAATTTGAAAGCGTTTGAACTTGGTAAAAACGCCTGAATTAAAGAAGGTTAAAGTTTTATGGAAAGATATTATCAACAGGAAATTGAATGTATGTCCCACGATAAAATTCGTGAGCTTCAAAATGAAAAACTCTTGAAACAAGTTCGTCATGCTTGGGAAGATGTTCCTTATTATCGTGCAAAAATGCAGGAAAAAGGTTTAACACCCGACGACATTAAATCACAAGATGATTTATATAAACTTCCGTTTTTGACAAAGGACGATTTGCGAAAGGCATATCCTTACGGCTTAATGGGTAAACCGTTAAAGGACTGCGTGAGAATTCAATCGACTTCAGGAACAACAGGTCAGCGTGTCGTAGCATTTTACACTCAGCATGACTTAAACATTTGGGAGACAATGTGCGCTCGTGCAATCATGGCTGCCGGCGGAACAAATGAAGATGTTGTTCAAGTCTCTTACGGATACGGATTATTTACAGGAGGTCCTGGTCTTAACGGCGGAAGTCATCTCGTAGGCTCTTTAACAATTCCTGCTTCATCAGGAAATACTGACCGTCAGATTATGTTCATAAAAGATTTATCGGCTACGATTTTATGCTGCACTCCGAGTTACGCGGCTTTCATCGGTGAAAGAATGAAGGAAATGGGAATGACACCTTATGATATTCCTTTGAAGGCAGGAATTTTCGGTGCTGAAGCATGGAGTGAAAGTATGCGCCGTGATATTGAAGCTACAATGGGAATTAAGGCTTATGATATTTACGGATTAACAGAACTTTGTGGGCCGGGAGTTTCGTTTGAATGCTCCGAACAAAAAGGTATGCACATAAACGAAGATTATTTTATCGCTGAAATCATTGATCCTAAAACAGGTGAAGTTTTGCCTGAAGGAAGTTTGGGCGAATTGGTTTTCACTACTCTTGATAAGGAAGCTTTCCCGTTAATCCGTTATAGAACGAGAGATATTTGCACACTTACTCACGAGCCTTGTTCATGCGGAAGAACTCACGTAAGAATGACGAAGTTAAAGGGCAGAAGCGACGACATGTTAATCATAAGGGGCGTTAATGTATTCCCGAGCCAGATTGAAACAGTTCTCCTTAATCAAGGTTATCCTGCAAATTATCAGATTATTGTTGACAGAGTTAATAATACTGATACTCTTGATGTCAGAGTTGAAATGACACCTGAAATGTTCACGGATAATCTCGGCGAAGTTAATAAGCGTCAGGCTAAACTCGTTGAAGGTTTGCGTTCAATGTTAGGACTTACGGCGAAAGTTACTCTTGTTGCTCCTAAAACAATCGTAAGAAGCGAAGGTAAAGCCGTAAGAGTTATTGATAATCGAAAAATTTAGAAAGGGTGAAAAAATTTTATGAGTGTTAAACAAATTTCAGTTTTTCTTGAAAACAGACCGGGCTGTCTTTACGAAATGACAAAAGCTCTTGCTGAAAATAATATTGATTTAAGAGGATTATCACTTGCTGAAACAAGCGACTTCGGTATCGTAAGATTAATTGTTGATGATGTTTTGGGAACAGCAACAGTGTTAAAAGACGCAGGTTTTGTTTCAAGTTTAACCGATGTTTTAGCTGTTGAAGTTCCTAATGTACCGGGCGGATTAAATAAGGTACTCGAAATTTTGAACGGCGCAAAAATTAATATTGAATATATGTATGCAATTCTTGGCAACAAAACTTCCGAAACAGCTTACATGATTTTCAGAGTAAACGACAATATAAAAGCTTCTTCAGCTCTTAATAATGCAGGCGTAAAAATTATGGAACCTGCGGAGCTTTCTGCACTGTAAAAAATTTTTTTGAGGGCTGTTTCTATTAAAATGAAGCAGTCTTTTTGAATTTTTCAAGAGGTGCGATATGAATGTTAAACAGATTTCTTTAACTCTCAAGAATAAACCCGGCACTCTTCACGATGCTATAGTAATACTTTCTCAAAATGATATTCACTTCAAAGCTATCAACGTTGAAGATACCCATAAAAATTCAATTATAAGAATAATAGTTGATAATATTCTTTGGACAGCTTCAATATTAAAAAATGCAGGATTTGAAACAAATTTTGTTGATGTTCTTGTAACTAAAATTTCAAACGTACCGGGAGGATTAAATCATGTGCTTGAAGTTTTAGATAATGCAGAAATAAATATTGAACACATGTATTCGATTATGCACAGCTTAAATTCAGGCAGTGCTGAAGAGGCTTATGTCGTTTTTGAGGTCAGTAATATAGAAAAGGCTTTAACGCTTTTCAAAGATGAACATATAGAAATTATAGATCAGGAGCATTTATCTCTGTTATAATTTTTGACATTTTTAACGATGGGTGTTAAACTCGACAAGAATTTTTGTGAAATATTATTTATAAGGAGAGTTCACTAAACTTATGGCAACAAGAAGAGAGCCAAGATTCAAATTATGCCGACATTTGGGAGTTAATGTTTGCGGACACCCAAAGGCATTAAAACGTACAGATACAAAGAAAAACGCAGCAGCCTCAGCAGCACGTGCAGGACAAAAAGTTTCGCAATACGGACTTCAGTTGATGGAAAAACAAAAAATTAAAGCCTATTACGGAATACTTGAGAGACAGTTCGCAAGATATTTCGATATTGCAAGAAAAAGCGAAGAAATGACAGGTGTTGCGTTACTAAAGGCACTTGAATGCAGACTTGATAATTTAGTTTACCGTACAGGTTTTGCACGTTCGATTCGTCAGGCGCGCCAGCTTGTAACTCACGGTCATATTCTCGTAAACGGTAACAAAGTTGATATTCCTTCATTCGGAGTAAAAGTAAATGATGTTATCAGCCTGAAGGAAAAAACACGTACAAATCCGTTAGTCGAAACTAATTTCAACGGTTTTGTATCGTTCAGCGTTCCTTATCTTGAGAAAAACAAAGAGCAGTTCAGCGCAAAATTAATCCGTGAACCAATGCGCGAGGAACTTCCGATTGATGTTAATGAAATTCTGGCGGTTGAGTTGTACTCAAAGTAAAATGTAAATAAAAATTAAATTAAAAATCTTATCAAGAGAGGTGGAGGGACCGACCCTGTGAAGCCCGACAACCTGTTTAATCAGGTGCCAATATCGGCAGCAAAGTTAATCAAAGCTGAATGATAAGAGAGAAAGAAAATAATGATTAAAAAATTTTTCATGTACTCTCTTAAAATTCAGAGGGTACATTTTTTTATGTTTATAAATTAATTAAGGAGGAAAAATTTTATGTCAGACAATTTTATTTTTTCATCGGAATCTGTTACTGAAGGCCACCCTGATAAAGTTGCGGATCAGATTTCTGACGGTGTTCTTGATGCAATTTTGAAAGATGACCCTATGGGCAGGGTAGCTTGTGAAGTTTTAGTTTCAACAGGGCTTGTAGTTGTTGCAGGAGAAATTAGCACAAACACTTACGTTGATATTCCCAAAATTGCAAGAGGGATTGTAAACGAAATAGGTTATACAAGAGCGAAGTACGGTTTTGACGGAGACACTTGCGCAGTTTTAACGGCTATTGACGAACAGTCGGGAGATATTGCTCAGGGAGTTGACAACGCCATTGAAGTCCGTGATAAAAATTCAATCTCCGAAAACGAAATCGCTAAAATCGGAGCAGGTGATCAGGGAATGATGTTCGGTTACGCAACTAACGAGACAAAAGAATTTATGCCCATGCCTATAGCCCTTGCTCATTCACTTTCAAGACGTTTAACAAAGGTACGCAAAGACGGTACGCTTTCATATTTAAGACCTGACGGAAAAACCCAAGTGTCTTTACGTTATGAAAATCGAAAAGCAGTTCACGCCGACACGATTGTTGTTTCAGCGCAGCACCACCCCGAAGCAGAGTTAAAACAAATTCGAGCGGATATTATTGAGCATGTTATAACCCCGATAGTTCCTGAAAATTTAATTGACGATGACACGAAAATTTTTGTAAATCCGACAGGACGTTTCGTTAAAGGCGGGCCTATGGCTGACAGCGGATTAACAGGACGAAAAATTATTGTTGATACTTATGGCGGTTGGGTGCCTCACGGGGGTGGAGCTTTTTCGGGAAAAGATCCTACTAAAGTTGACAGAAGCGGCGCATATATGACACGTTACGCAGCGAAAAATATTGTTGCTTCAGGAATAGCTGACGAGTGTCAAATTCAAGTTGCCTATGCAATCGGAGTTGCCGAACCTGTTTCACTTAACGTCAACACATTCGGTACTGGGAAAATCAGCGATGAAAAAATCTCAAAATTGTTACGTGAATATTTTGATTTCAGACCTGCCGCAATAATTCGAGATTTAGATTTAAGGCGGCCTCAATATAAAGCCCTTGCAGCCTATGGACACATGGGAAGAATTGATTTGCCCGAATTACCGGGTTGGGAGAAAACCGACAGAGCTGAAGAATTAAAGCGTGCAGCAGGAATTTAAGTGTGAAAAAATCCCTTATGTTTTTTGAGACATGAGGGAACTTTTTCATCATTGCAGAAAAATCATTCCCAAAATAATTCCGCCCAATAAAGCACATGAGAATAAAATATCGTACCAATGTATTTTTGTTATCGAGTAATATGTTCTGTCTTTATTGCCTGTGAACCCTTTTGACTCCATTGCCAACGCCAAACTTTCAGACGCTCTGATACTATTTACAAGCATAGTGAACAAAACTCTTGATGAAAAAAAGCTTACTTTTATGCCGCGTATTTTATATGCAAGTTTCACTGTTTTATTTTCACTAACCATTTGAGGCAACATATTTACAGCCGCTATAATTCCGTAAGCAAACTTTGGAGACATTCCGCACTGATGAATGAGGCTTGCCACAAATTCTTCTCCGTCTGTTGTTAAAGCAAAGAAAATTCCAAGTCCCGAATATGCAAGTAATCTTGTAGCAAGAGCAACAGCACTGTTAAAATTTGTAGATAAAGCGGCTCTGACTGCGTAAGGTTCATTTGCAAAATTACTCAAACTTGTTGTGATACCTGTGTTATTTTTTGCGTAATAAAGCCCCATCAGAAATATTCCGAAAGCAGCCATCAAAGCAGGAATTAAAATTGATATGAGCTGTTTAAGCTTTGCATCTGAAAATAACAATAAAATCATAATTGAAGATACAAATATAATTATATTTAGAAGTGTGATATATTGAAGAGCGATTAATATTGCAGCAATTAATATTGTTATGGCTTTAACGGAAGGATTAAGTTTTTCAGCTTTAATATTCTTCAACATTTTATAAATTTCCCGTCCTCTATTTTGAAAATATCATCTGCCCATTTATCTGCAAGTTCTTCGTCGTGAGTTATAAATATCACCGTTAAGCCGTCTTGTTCAACTTTATTGTTCAGTAAACGCATAATATTTTCAGTAGATTGCAAATCTTGTCCGTAAGTCGGTTCATCGAGCAAAAGAATTTTTTGATTTCCAGCAATCATTGAAAACACTGCAAGCCTTCTTTGTTGTCCCTGACTTAACATATAAGGCGAATATTGAGCGAATTGTTTCAAATTATATTCTTCAAGAAGTTTTGTTGCTGATAAAAATTCGGGATTTTTGATACTTGCTTTTATTTCATCTTCAACTTTTTGAGTTACAAATTGATTTTCAGGATTTTGAAAAACGATGCCAACATCTTTGAATAAATCATTTTCTCTTATATCATCAATATTTTCCCCGAAAATTTCTATCGTACCGTCAAATTTATGTTGTTTCAGGATACATAAAAATGTTGTTGTTTTTCCGATTCCGCTTTTACCTAAAATCGCTGTAATTCTTGATTTTTTGAAATCAGCGCAGGCATTTTTGAGAAGATATTTATTTTCGTTGTCATATTTGAAACTGAAATTTTGAATTGATATTGCATTTTCAGAATTTTCACAGTGTGAAGTGTTTTTGCCCGTATAAGTTCCGTAAATTCCGTTGGCAGCAAGAATATCTCTAAAATTTTCAAAATCAGATGAAGAAATATTTTCCTCTAAAATTTTACAGCCTTCTCCCATTACAACATAACGATCTGCAATATCTCTCCATAGTTCGGGGCGATGTTCAACCGCTATAACAGTTCCGCCTGAATTTTTATATTCAGCAAGTATTGTTATAATCTTTTTTGCTGAATCGTTGTCAATATTGGCAAGAGCTTCATCAAGAATTATACATTTACTGTTTATAGCCGTTAAACAACATAATGAAGCCTTTTGTTTTTCACCTCCTGAAAGACTTGATAATTTACGATCTAAAAGTTTGCTCATTCCCAAATGTGAAGATACTTTTATAATTATATCGTCCATTTTATCAGGAGGCACAGCGATATTTTCAAGGCAAAATATTATTTCTTTCCTCAGAGTATCCATGCAGAATTGTAAATCAGGATTTTGAAACATTATTGACAGATATTTTGCTCTATCTTTATGAGACATTGATTTTATCGAATTTCCGAATATTTCAATTTCACCGCTTGATAAAAATCCTCCGTTCTCAGGATATAAACCGGCAGCTAATGCAGCAAAAGTACTTTTACCGCAGCCGCTTTTACCTAGAATTACAGTTACAGAGCCTGCTTCAACGGAAAGAGAAAGATTATCAACAATATTCCTCTTTCCGTTTTTATAATAACGAAAACTCAGATTTGAAACACTGAGAGCATTCATTCCTGATAATTTTCCTCAAGGTCTTTGCTTATTTCATAACCTTTGAGAACACCAGCTTTTGCAAGTTTATCAGAGATTGATTTGTTAAGGAATGCGTCAATCAATATTGCGCTGATAATTCTTACCGCAAGCATTAAAGCAAGAACAGGAACCGCAATTTTGTTATAACCGCTTATGAACAAATTATATATTAAAGTTATAACAGAACAGCATATTGAAGCCTCTATTAAAGTTACAATGTCGAATTTTTTGTATTTTTTCAAGGCTATTACAAGTTCAAAACCAAATCCCTGCACAAATCCTGATAAAATAATAATAGGACCGAAGAAATTTCCGAGAAGAGTTTCAATAATGGCTCCAAGAATTTCAGCTACAATTCCTGTTCCAGGCTTACGAATTACATAAACAGCAAATGCACCTCCGAGAAAATATATTCCGTAAAAAGGTTCATAACCCAATGATGCAAGCCCGAAAGGTGCTAATATTCCATATAAAATTCCGCCTGCATAAGTTGCTCCCAAAAATATGACTCCGAATAATACCGCACATACTGCAATCATTAAAATATCTTTCAATTTCCAATTCATAACTCAATTCCTCCTGATTTATTTTGTAGGACTGTTGACTGAGAGCGTAACTTCAAAAACATAATGCTTTATATTTTTTCCGCAATAATCGTTGACATAATTAATATACGAAAATAAATCCTGAACATCACATTCAAGCATTGTACAATAATGTGTGCTGCCCGAATATATTCCCAAATCTATTGCGTGATTAACGATTGTCGCTATATGAGTCATGTAATCCGAAACTCCCAAAGGATACAACGAAATTTTGCTCACAACAGGAAAATGTTTATCCTTGATTTTCGGCTCATTCATCAAAACATCATCTTCGGCCAAAAATGAATCAGATTCAACATCGCCTGGACAGCCTTTTGAGAAAGTACATTCCATTGTCGCATGAACATTTTCGTTATATGCGTTTATGAAACATGCTTTTACAGCGTCCTCAACGTGATTTTGTTTGCCTCTGTAGACTGTTGAAATTTTGTCGGTTTTTGACCAAACTTTTGAAGTGTCAACCTTTGAAATCGCTCCCAAAATCAGAGAAATATAGTCGTCGCTCATCTCCGAAATTGAAAACCTGCAACCCGTAATCTGTCTCGAAGTTTCCGAAGCATCACAACCGCAGCTACAAGTATTACCGTAAGTTACATATTTGTGTTCCTGCATAAAATAGCCTCCTTAAAGTTTCCCGGAGTTTTTTCGTTTTTGCAAGTGATTAAGATAATTTCATCTCTCTCTACGCTGACATTACTCAGATCAGATACAACGGGTATTAATCTCAGTCTTTCGACACCCCGGGATTGATTTTAAGATTATATCAAACATACTAAAAAATAACAGACCCCTCTGTCAAATCGAAAAAAAATTTGACATCTCCCCTAACTTAGGGGAGACAAGGAAGGGTTTTTATTTTTTCCTGCTTAAACATTCAGCTATTTCGCTGCAAATATTTTTCACCTGCTCAATGTCTTCAAGTTTCACGTATTCAGGGTGAGCATGTACAACAGGATTTCTGACCCACTGCAATTTATCAAGGCGTTCTTTCCAATATGAATAATAAGGTTTGTCGTTAAAATGAGGCGCAAAAATTTGCCAATGTTGTCCCATTATTTTTCCCAATACATTAATCGGCAGAATATCTAAAAGTCCTGCCTCAGGATTATATTTTCGTCTCGTTTTCTCAAGAGAGTTTTTATATTCTTCACTGTCAAGAATAGGATTTGATTTTCTCAATGAAGCCTCAAAAGTTTCGGGTGTTGCTCCGAACTCCTTCATTAATTCCTCTTTCATCAAACGAATTATTGCGGACTGTACGCTTAAAATCCTGAAAATTTCAGGAGATAATTTCACTTCAGGATCAGCGATGAAAATATCTTTGCGTTTTGCATATTCATCGAGTGCGTTTTGGAAGTGTGAAACAAGATCGCTCGTAAAGTTCATAGTGCCTTTGTCAAAATTAAGTCCGAGTTTATTCAGGAGTTTACCCGAATATTCAGGATTATATAAAAGCCCTTTCAAAGTCGGAAGTAATAATGACGCTTCAGTAACATAAGCAAGAGTTAATAATCCCTCAAAGAATTTATCAAAATCATTCGATTCTAAAAGGCTGCTTCCCGATAACGATATTCCTTGAGCTGACCACTTGCCCGAATTTGCGTGAAACCTCAGACCGTTCACAAAATATGAATATATATATATCCGAAGCCATGTGTTATTTTCGTCAATTCGTCTTGCCTCAGCTATCTCATCAGCAATTTTCAACATGCAATAACGTCTGGCTCGTTCGTAATTCGTATCGTTCTTTTTCGCACCGTCAAGTTGATCATAAAGCAAATATTCAAGACCCTTATAAGCCATGATCCTTATGTTGTCCTCTTCAGCTTCCGAATATTGTTTTATGTCCGCATCATCGGCCAGTGTGAAAAAATTATAAACGTAACGCGCAATCAAAAAACATCGTTCAGCCCTTTCAGCGTTCGTTAATGTCGAATCCTCGCTGTTAAATTTGCTGACCATGTACAAATAATTATTTTTGACCTCTTTGAAATGTCCTCGCCTGTAAATCGTATCGCTCAAAAATTCCGTGCTGATTTTTCCAGCTATCCTGACACTTAAAATTTTATCCTGCAAAAATTTCGGAAGCTCATTAAAAGTTTCAACACCGTTTCTGATTTTTACGGGTTTTTTTGTGAAGGCTTTATAAAATTCGGCATTGTCATTTTTTTCAGGGGCGTAAACTTCGAGCGGTAAATAAGGTCTGTTGATAATTTCTTCAAGATCGGGCGTAATTTTTTCTTCATCAACATATTCAGCTTCAATTACATTTTCATCTTCAATAGAAGTTAATCTGTTCATACGGTCTTTAGCCTTCTGAATTAGTCCGCCTTCTTCCCATGCTTTAATTTTTTCATCGGGAAAAGGAATTGCCGCTTCGATGTTATCGATCTGAACTTTTTCGTTATCGTTAGAAGTTTTTGTAAATCTCACCTGTTGACCCTCAGCATTAGGAGAATATTCGAGAAATACAGCCAGAAGAGGATCTATAATATTTTTTTCGTTGAAGGTGTAAAGTTTCTTATCACTTTTTGCCCTAATTCTCCCGAAAGGTATTTCATCGTGCCGCCTGAAAAATTCGATCTCGCCTTCTTCTGACAGAGCTGAAATCATATCAACTTTTAACATTCCTTCAGAATTATTATTAGTTTTTTCACGGACATCAAAAGCTGCGGGACCTCGTAAATTCGTTCCGAGTTTGAAAGTAACTCTTATTGAAGGGTGCATTTTTTTATCGAGCAATAATTTTTTTCTCAACTCCCTGTCGGCAATCTGATTAATATGAACAAAGACGTTATTTTCGGACAGTAAAGGAACGTCATATTTTCTCAATGCCGGACACTTAATGAAGCCGTATAAATTTTCTCGGTTAGGGTTAAAGAAATCAAATTCACCTTCAAATCTTTTGTTTTTCCAATCTACTGCGGGATTTTTATTTTCAGGAACTAAAACAGTTGAAGTCTGTAAAATTTTCAAGGCGTCGTTAATAATTTTTTTGTCGGATTTTTGAGTTTCGAGCCATGTTTTAAGAGCGTCTATATTTTCTCCGGAGCATAAAATTTCTTTATCTGCCCATGATGAAAAGCCCAAAATTTTCCATGCTGCCGAAGCAACGAAATTGAAACATAAATCTTTATATTCTTCCGAAGAATTTTCATTTGAAATCACTTTATCAATAATCCATAACAAAACCGAAACTAATTGAGGCGGTTCAAGTTTTATGAGCGTTGAAAGATTTTCGGAATTTAGATTTTCGCTCACTATGATACAGACTGCTGCGAGGATTTTTGAAGCTGCTGATGATGCGGCCATGAAAGCTCCGTGAAAGTCATGAATCTTCATATAAATTTTCACGCTCTTCTCACTTTCTCCGGTTAAATATAAAACAAAAGCATAAATTTCAGAAGCAGGAATACTATTTTGATTTTCTTTCCAAAGATGATAAGCGGTTGATGAAAGTTCCCTCATTCTCATTGAATAAGGTCTGTCCTCATGAGTTTTAACGGCGTATTGATATTTCGTTAGAATGCTCTCTATTATATTTTGTATTTTGCTTTGACCTTTAGTCCTGAATTTCCGAACGTAATCGGCATTAAGCGTATAAGTATCTAAATTTTCCTTCATTTCGTCAAAAATCGTTTCGAGCTTTGAAGCAAATTCGATAACAGGCTCAACAGGAACAGAAGGTTTTTTTACAGGTTCAGGCTCAAATATAACAGAAGGTTCAACAAAAACTGAAGATTGTTTAATTTCAACTGAAGGAGAAGGGTTATTGTTGTTGTTATTATTAATCGGACGAACGCCCCATATCATAGGATAAACCCATAACTCATCACCTAAAGCGATATGATCTTCTTCACATCTTAAAAGTACGCCGGAAGTTTTATGACCGTCCGGCATTAACATAATTTCAATATTTTTTCCGAGATATTGTTCGAGATTTTTTTTGTCCAAAGTTTTTACACTCCTTAAAATTTTAATTAAAATACTCGCAGGCACTCTCAAAAAATTTCATGTCGTAATTTCCTGATACGTTCCTGTATAAATCATTGCCAACTCTTTCAACATGTCCCATACGGCCTAAAATTCTTCCGTCGGGTGATGTTAAACATTCAACAGCGTAAAATGATCCTGAAGGATTATACTGCGTTTTCATTGAAGGATTGCCTTCGATGTCAACATATTGTCCTGCGATTTGCCCGTTATTCATGAGGGAGGCAAAAATTTTTTCGTCGCAAATGAATTTTCCTTCACCATGTGAAATCGGTATCGAATAAATTTCTCCGACTTTTGTTTTTTTCAACCATGCTGAAGAATTTGAAATTACTTTAGAACGAATAATTTTTGATTGATGACGGCCGATTGAATTAAATGTCAAAGTTGCTGAAAGTTTTTCGGGAGCAGTGATTTTTCCGAACGGCAATAACCCCGTTTTTACGAGTGCCTGAAATCCGTTGCAAATTCCGCACACCAAACCGCCTTTAACATCAATTAAATTTTCGAGTGCCTCACGGACTTCGGGACTTCGTAAAAATATCGCTATGAATTTTCCCGAACCGTCAGGCTCATCACCGTTTGAAAATCCTCCTGGTAAAACTAATGCTTGAGAATTTTTCAATGTATTTGCAAATTCTTCCGTTGAAATTTTCATGAGTTCGGGAGTTAAAGTCTTAACGACGAAAATATTTGCATTTCCTCCGGCTTTTTCGATTGCTTTAGCAGTTTCATATTCGCAATTTGTGCCGGGAAAAACAGGAATTAAGAATTTCGGTTTTAAGTTTTTGAACCCCCTCGCCATTGCATGGCCCTCTCCCCCTTTGCAGGGGGCGCAAGATTTTTGCATTGATTGTTTTTTCTCGTCGCCCCTGATAAGGGGAGATGTCGATTTATCGACAGAGGGGTTATTTGTCGGGAAAATTTTTTCGAGAGGCGAGTTATAAATTTTTTCGGCATCACTCAGTTTAATTTTCTCGTCGGCAAAAATTATTTCGGGATTTTCAATGACATGGCCGATTAACAGGAAATTAATATCCTCGTTTGTTTCAACGATAAATTTTCCTCGTCTGTCATCAAAATTTTCATTCTCAAATTCAAAGCCGAAATTATTTCCTAAACACATCTTGAAAATCATCGCCTTAATTCCTCCGAACGTAGGAACAGAACAAGCTAAAATTTTTCCTTTAGAGTTCAGGTCTTGAATTACATCAAAAATTTTCAGCATTGAATTTTTTTCGGGCAAATTATTTTCGTCATATTCAGGCTCAATAACATAAACTTTTGAACCTGCTCTCTTAAATTCGGGCGAAATTATTTTACCGACTTCCGAAACACAAACTGCAAACGATATTAACGTCGGCGGAACATCGAAATTAATTCCCTCGTGATTAACAAACGAACCGCTCATTGAATCTTTACCGCCAATCGCAGCTACTCCGAAATCTAATTGAGCCTTCAAAGCTCCGAGCAACGCTCCGAAAGGTAACGCCCATTTCTCAGGATCATGTTCAGGTTTACCGAAAAATTCCTGCAAAGTCAGCCAGCAATGTTTGAGATTTCCGCCCGATGAAATAATTTTACAAAGCGATTCCAAAACTGCCATATAAGCTCCGTTAAAAGTCGATTGTTCGGACAAAAACGGATCAAATCCCCATGACATTAATGAACATGTTTTTGTTTCGCCGTGAATACCGACGGGAATTTTTGCGGCCATTGATTGAGCGGGAGTTTTTTGGAATTTTCCTCCGAAGGGCATTAACACACTATGCGCTCCGACAGTTGAGTCAAATCTTTCTGCAAGTCCTCGTTTAGAACATACATTCAAATCCGAAAGTAAATCCGAAAATTTCCCTTGAGAATTTTTTTGCGGAAAATAATTTGAGTTTGATTTTATCGTTATATGCCTTGAAGCTCCGTTACTGTTAATAAATTCACGTGAAAGATTTACAATTTCCTTTCCTCTCCACGTCATTTTCATTCTGCCTGAATTATTTACCTTAGCAATTATTGTAGCTTGAACATCTTCAGAGAGAGCTAAATTTTTTACGGCTTCAACATCTTTTTCACTGACTACGACAGCCATACGTTCCTGAGATTCACTGACTGCGATTTCAGTACCGTCAAGCCCGGAATATTTCAAAGGTACTGCATCGAGATTAATTTCAAGCCCGTCTGCAAGTTCTCCTACTGCAACACTAACTCCGCCTGCTCCAAAATCGTTACAGCGTTTAATTAACTTTGTAAATTCAGGATTACGGAATAATCTTTGCAGCTTTCTTTCTTCGGGGGCATTGCCTTTTTGAACTTCAGCACCGCAAGTTTCTATTGAGCTTGAATTATGAGAAACTGACGAACCTGTTGCGCCTCCTATTCCGTCTCGTCCTGTACGACCTCCTAACAACAAAATTAAATCGCCTGCTTCAGGTCTTTCACGGATAACATTTTTTTCAGGAACAGCAGCAATAACCGCTCCTACTTCCAAACGTTTTGCTTTATAACCCTCATGATAAATTTCATCAACAAGTCCCGTAGGTATTCCGATCTGATTTCCGTAAGAACTGTAACCAGCAGCGGCCTTAGTGATGATTGAACGTTGAGGAAGTTTTCCCTGCATTGTAGGGTTAAAAGGACTTGCAGCACCTGTTATCCTCATTGCCTGATAAACATAAGCACGCCCTGATAAAGGATCTCTGATTGCTCCTCCGATACAAGTTGCAGCTCCTCCGAAAGGTTCAATTTCGGTTGGGTGATTATGAGTTTCGTTCTTGAAGAGCAACAGCCATTCCTGCAATTCACCATCAACATCGACGTTAATTTTAACGGTGCAGGCGTTATTTTCTTCAGAGCTTACTAAATCGGGCAGCATTCCTTTTGACTTCAAATATTTTGCTCCGATTGTTGCAATATCCATTAAAGTAACAGGTTTATCATCAGGATAATTTAATTTTTTTCGGATTGATAAATAATTTTCGTATGTCTCAAGAATTTTAGGGTCATTGATTTCGGCTTTGTCAATTTGAGTTAAAAATGTTGTGTGCCGACAATGATCTGACCAATAAGTATCTAAGACTTTAATTTCAGTGAGAGTAGGATTACGATTTTCGGCCTCGAAATATTTTTTGCAGCATTCAATATCCTCTGAACTCATAGCAAGCCCTTTTAATTCCGAAATTTTTTCGCGGTCAATAATTTTAACGTCATCAGGACGAGGATAAATCATTTCGAGGGATTTATATTCGTTTAATTGAGCTTCACGAGCTTCGACAGGGTTGATTAAAAATTTTTTCACGGCATCGAAATTTTTCATCTCACCGTAAAACAAATAAACTTTCGCAGTTTTTATTACAGGTCTTACACCAGATAACAACATTGCGCATTGTTCGGCAGCATCGGCTCGTTGGTCATATTGTCCCGGCAAAAATTCAACCGCTAAAATTTTTTCAGCATCATTCGGTAAAGAAGTTAATATATTGTCGGTAAAAGGCTCTGAAAATATCGTGAATTTGCATTCGTTCAAAATTTTTTCGTCAAGCCCTTGAATATCATAACGATTAAAAATTCGTATGCGTGAAATGTTTTCGTTGCCCGAAATATTTTTAAGCTCCTCTAACAACGATAAAGCCTCAAAATTATTTCTATCTTTACGTTCAGTATAAAGCCTGTGAACTTTAGACATAATTAATTAATTTCTCCTTATAAAAAATTTTTAATATTAATGATCATATCGAATGTGAAGGGAATTTTGAAAAGGGAAAATTAATTTCCCCTTTAATGTCCGTGAGGTTTCAAATCGAGCATTGCTTTTTCGTAAACTAAGTCAGATCTTAAAAGGAATGCGAAACATATACTCAACGGAATGATTGCGAACCATATCGTTTCTTCCTGAGCAAAACGGCTCATGAATGTCATAAAAGCTCCTCCGAAAAAAAACGCCAATATTAATTTTGCGTGCTTCGATGCTTTTTGGCGGGCTTCGGTTTTCTTGTCCTCTTGATATTTATGAGTGATAATTCTGGCGAAACTTATTCCGATCTGTCTGACATGATTTGTAACGAACGTCGTTGCCATTGGAACACCTTCAGCCTGTCTGAACGTGTTAAACTGCATTGCGCACAAAAAATTTATTGCAACTTGAGCGATCTGATCCGGCCATGAAAACGGAACTAAACCGATTAAGAACAAAACTATAATTTCAATGCCTACCAACATCGTGTCCCAGCGAATAAAATGAGTGCGTCTGACTTTTTCGGGCAAAATTTCAGAGAGGATTGTTCCGAGTATATAAGCCGTAAACGGAATCAAATAATAAAGAGCGTCCGAAAAATTTCCTTGACCGAATGCAAGAGACATTTTAACGATGTTGCCTGTTTGAGCGTTGCTGAAAACTCCGCCTCTTAAATTGTAAGTGTAAAGCCCCATCATTCCGCCTGCAACTGTCAATAATTCAAAGATATAATATTTTTCACACGTTAAATAAAATTCACGATGTAATTCGTTATGACGTTCTTTATGTTTTTCAGTTTCAAAAATCAAATTTTTATTCTGCATTTTTATTATGTATACAACCTTTCTTAAACGGACATAAAGCACAATGTTTTGTTTCAGGCTCACAAAGTTTTGAAGCGCATATCTCCGAAGCTCTTAAAACATTTGCTTTAATCTCGTCAAAATTATCGCATGTCCTGTAAATAAATTTTCCGTCGCTCAAAAATGCCGTGCATGTATTAACGATCTCAAATTTCATAAGCTCATGAGCCGCAAGAGCGTAAAAATCTAATTGAGCCTCGTAAAGTTCTTTCGGTGCATCGTTAATCGAGGTGATTTTGTAATCAATGATATTATTGTCATATATAGCGTCCATTGAGCCTGCTAAAGATGTTCCGCAATCCTTTAATCGAACCCTGAAATGAAATTCGCGCTTTATATTTTTCTCATGACGCAATTTAATTCCCCAATCACTTAACGCAAAATTCATTAACCATTTTCTCAAGGATATTTTAGAATTTTCGTTGCGCCAAATTTTTCGCAAATTTCCGGGTAATTTTGAAATTATTTCCCTATCGTTCAAATAATGTTCGAGTTCAATTTCATAATTATCATTTACAGGCCATCTTGATAAAATCCAATGTGCCAAGCTCCCTAAATCAGCTCCGCCCGAAAAATTATTATTATCATCTTCAAAATCAAAATTCTTTTCAGGTTTCTCCCAATTTAATTCAAGCCCCTGACGATACCTTCTTCGCCATGCAAAAGGACACCACTTAAATAACGAATATGAACTTGCTGAAAATTGACGCAGAAAATTTTTATGTGGAATTAATTTTACGGGCGTTAAAATTTTTTTCTCAGTTTCATGATTTACGATTTGTATTACGGACTCGTTGAATTTTTCAGCAAAAACCGGAACTAAATCATCGCTAATATTATCAAGCAAAAATTTTGTCCATGTATTTTCATGGGGCTGATCATCTTTAGAATTTACGAGGCCGCAAAATATTAAACTATCCTGCGCTCTTGTTGCTGCTACATAAAATAATCTCGCTTCCTCTTCTAAATCTCCCTGTTCTGATAAAAGTTTTTCCCAATCAGCTAATTGTTTTTCGGCATCAAATTCGTCAGGCAAATCCGTAAAAACAAGCCCTAAATTTTTTGAAGGTCTTAAATTATTTCTTTCGGAATTTTTTGCTACACGGTATTCAAATACAACTGTTACGGGATATTCAAGCCCTTTTGCGGAATGAACGACTCCGAGTTTTACGGCATTTTCATTTTCATTGTGCCATTTCGGTTCAGGATATTCAATTTGATTTTTAACGGAACGGGTTAAATATTCCGCACATGCTGTTAAGCTTGAAGTGCCTGACTGTTGAAAACTTCCTGCGATTGATACGGCGTGTCTTAAATTTCTCAAAACCCTTAAACGATCATTTTCTTTGTAACATGAAAGCCATTTACGATTTTCATCGAGTTTTTCAAGAATACCTGAAGCTCCTTTGTTCTCACCTATCACTGAAAAATATTCGAGCCTTGAATAAGCATCAGGGAAATTTTGCTTTATTATTTCAATCGGTCTGTTATGTTCGTCAATGAGCGGAAAAAAATTTTTGAGTGCTTCATCTTCATTAACACCTGAAAACGGCGATATTAACCAGCCTGCAACTGAAAAATCATCGTTCAAATTTGCCGCTGCCCTCAATAAACAAACTATATCGTTGACTTCACCTCTATTAAAATAATCAGTGCTTTTATCTTGAACGGAAGGAATATTAAATTTTGCTAATGCTTCCTCTAATGTCGAATAAATTGAACGTGAACGTGATAAAATCGCGAAGTCCGAAAATTTTACGGGTCTTATAACTCTCTCTGCTTTGTCCCAAATTGTTTTTCCTTCTTTGACCCATGAAGCAATATAGAAGGCAATGTTATCCGCAAGAATTTTACGAGTTTCTTCAGTCGTATTTTTATCATGACGAGCCAAAATAATTTTTACGTCCGGCATTGTACCTGAATCTCTTTCAGAATCATTAAAAGCAGGGTCAAGCGATTCAAATTTCAAGCTCTGCATTGCGTCAGATTTTCCCAGACCTTCACGCCATAAAGATTTGAAAATATGGTTAATGTGCCTCAAGAGTGAAGCTCTGGTTCTGAAACTTACATCAAGTTCGATTTTAATATCAGCATCGTTAATAGTTTGAGCAAACAATGAAGGATCTGCATGACGGAATTTATATATTGATTGTTTTGGGTCTCCGACGGCGAAAAGGCTTGTATTATTTTCAGGCTTAATGAGTGATTTAATCATATCGAATTGCAAGGGGTCTGTGTCCTGAAACTCATCGACTAAAATATGATTAAAAATTTTATTGACGGCTTCATTGCTAACGGCATTTTTAGCGTGAATGATCATATCGGAAAACGATAAAAGCCCTCTGCGTTTTTTCATCAAGTCCCACATTCCCCAAGATACTGCGCAGAATTTTAATAATGTTTTTCTCATTCGCAATTCTTCAGGAGAAATTTCGTTATTATAGTTCATAGTTATTTTACCGATTAATTCGGACTGTGTTTTTCGCCAATCACCGAAAGTCATTCCGAGAAAATTTTTAGCGGTCTTAAAAGGTTCATAGGCATTAGCTTTAATGCTTTCAAACATTATTAACTCATAAAATTTTTTCAGCACTTCATCATCATCAGGTGAATTTTCGCGTTGCCATTCTAAAATTTCATTTAATTTAACGCCTGCCTGATTAGTTTTTTTTGCGGCAGGTAAAACGATATTTTGCCATACTCTCCAAACAGTCAGCCATTCACTTTTAACAAGATTTTTTATGATAGGGCGGGTTTGTTCGATTAACGAATCATTTTCAGACCACTCTAACATTTTTTCCCAAGTATTTCCCGATGATGAATGAAGGTCGGCAACTTTTCTTGCTAAATCGGCTAATTTTTCGGCACGCCATTTGCTAACACCTGCACTGAAATATTCATCTTCATCTAAAAATTTCGCGGCATCTCTTAAAGTTTTATCGCCGTAAGTCCGTGCAAGCTCCCTTAAATTTGCAAAGTCTGCGGCGTTTTTAATTCCCTCCCAAAAATCTTCTTCCTGTTGGCTCGTAATAACAGAGGCTTGAGGATCAATATCAAGAGACAAGCCCGACTCCGTTATTAACCTTCGAGCAAATGAATGAATTGTTGAAATCCATGAATCACTGAGCCCTTCAATAATTTTTCGCGTTCGTTCATCGTCATTAAAATCTTTGAGCTGAGTTTTAATTCGTTCTTCGATTCGGCGTTTCATATCACCTGCGGCAGCTTCAGTGAAAGTTAAAGTTAAAATGTTTGAAGGAAGGATTTTTTCGTCCTCTATCAAAAGCCTTAAATATCGGTTTGATAACACCCAAGTTTTTCCCGTACCTGCTCCTGCACCGACGGTAATAATTTTTTCGTCAGCAGTGATAGCTTTTTTTTGTCCTTCAGGAGTGTTGGTAGGCAATGAAAAATTCAATTCAAATTCATCTCCTCATATAAAATCAACAGGGCATTCCCTAAAATTTTAGAAATACCCTGTTGATTATTATAGACTCTGAAGTTAAAACGTTAAATTACTGTGAAATTGCTCCTACCGGGCAGGTTCCTACACAAGTTCCGCACTCTACACAAGCATCTGCATCAACATGAGCTTTGCCGTCTGTAACGGAAATTGTTGATACCGGACATGCTCCTACGCATGATTCACAACCTACGCACGCATCTTGATCTACTACTGCTTTTGCCATAATTAATTTCCTCCTATTGTTCAAATGAAATTGTTAAAAATCGTTTTGTGTCTCAAAGCCCCTCTTGCTTATCGACAACGTGAATTATATTACATAAAATTAGATTTTGCAAGTGTTTTACTTATCTAACATTAAAATTTTCATCAGTGTTAAAATTAAAGCTAACTAAAAATTCTAACGGAGAAAAATTATGTTTCTAAATGATAAAAATATTTGCCTGCTTAGTCTTGGAAAGATCGCAGAAAAAATTATAGAACTTGTTTCTCAAGAGGGTGAAAGCAGATTTTCATTTCTTGAAGATTTATTTTCGTCCTCTAACAATTTTCCTATTTTAGCGGAACTTTCGGAATTTGGAAGAGAAGCTGAGGAAAATTTATTCTTAAATACAAGATACAGCGTTATATGTATGGGCGATATTGGTGAGTCAATCGCTTATATTCTTTTGAACGAAAAAAATATTCCTCACGAAAAAGATCAGATCGACCGAATTAAAATGCTCGTGAACCGTTCAGTTATTCCTAAAGACGCCGCAAATATCCTTCATGAGTTAAGAATGGCGAGGAATCAGGCAATACATTCAAGATTTAATTTAGAATCAAATGCAAAAGAACTATTGGAAAAGTCTTTAATTATATGCGAGGAAATTTTCAGGTATATTATTTCCTCGAACGATTTTGTTAAAGCAAAAATTACAGATATTAATGAAACAGAGAAAAATATTTCTGTGAGTATGGGAAAAATTTCGGGCATTGTAGAAGAAGCTGAAATACCTCCC
The DNA here is from genome assembly GCA_937899395.1 of uncultured Fretibacterium sp. Taxonomy (GTDB): domain Bacteria; phylum Synergistota; class Synergistia; order Synergistales; family Aminobacteriaceae; genus JAFUXM01. Next base: position 17,488 of record CALBPU010000088.1, on the reverse strand, counting down.
GAAGAATTTGAGAATCTTGAAATCGGGGATAAAAGAATTTTCAGAGTTGTAAATGGCGATGACGAAACTATAAAATTGAGCCTCAAGGATATTAATACAGACGCATGGAAAATACTTGAGAGGCGTTACGATAAATATGAAATCGGACAAGATGTCAATGTCATAATACGAAATATTACAAAATCAATGGGAGCTGTTGTTGAACTTAAAGACGGTTTAACGGCAAAAATTCCTGATTCTGAATTAGGGCGCAAAATTTTTAACAGAAACAAGGGTCTTAAATACGAGGTCAAAGCACGCGTTAAATGGTTCGATCCTAAACATTATCCGTATATGATTCTCTCGGTCAAAGATATTGAGGACGAACAAAGAAAAGAACGTGAGGCTGTCCAACCTGATGAAGTTGAAACGGAAGAATATGTTACAGGTTATGAAGCAATGCCTGATTCATATTTCATTGATTTCTGTAAGACCGAAAACGCTAAAAAAATTTCAGAGGAGCTTGAAAAAGGAGCTAATCCTAACGCCAAAAATCATGTCGGAACAACTGCTTTAATGACCGCAGCAACTTATAACAAAGATCACGAAGTCCTTGAAGCACTCTTAAAAGCCGGAGCAAAAGTAAATGCACGAAACAGTAAGGGCAATACTGCTTTAATTTTTGCGACAATGTATAACACTCATAAGTCCGTAAAAATTTTGCTTGAGGCCGGAGCAGATGTTAATATAATCGGACATGAAAGACACAAAGCTATTTATTATGCTGAAAAAAATAAAAAGCTGCGAAAAAGAAAAACCCTCTTGAAATTATTAAAAGGTCAAAAAATCCCTGATAAAATTTCTCCTTCAAATGCTCCTCTTAACAAAAAAATTATTGCCCTTTGCAGAAGAGGTACTCTCGACGAAATTATTGAGGCTCTCAATAACGGTGCTGATGTAAATTTCATTAACAACAACAGCAACACCCCTTTAATTATTGCGTCTCAATTCGGCGATGCTAACATGGTGAAACTTTTAATTGAAAGAGGAGCAAATGTAAATTATCAAAATTCTTTGGGCAATACGGCTTTACATGTTGCTGCGGAATACGGAGCGCCCGAAACTATTGAAGCTCTGTTAAATGCCGGAGCAGATATTGATCTCAAAAATAACAAAGACTTATTACCTTATGACCTTGTTACCAAGAGAAAGGCACTTAAAAATTCGGAGTTATTAGAAAAAATGATGAAACCAAAAATGAATACTGATTATCAAAAGAATTTTATTAAGATTTGCAGAGCAGGAACAGAGCAGGAAATTTCGGAGGCCATAAATTCGGGAGTTAATGTCAACGTCAAAAATAAATCACTCTCAACCGCCTTAATGTTTGCAGCACGTTATAACACCGCTGAAGCCGTTGAAATTTTAATCAATGCAGGAGCAAATTTGAACTCTCAAGATATTTACGGCAACACCGCTTTAATTTATGCTGCGTCATTTAATACTGATGATGTTGTGAAGGTTTTAATAGATGGCGGCTCAGATATTGAGATAAAAAATATCGCAGGCTATAAAGCTCTTGATTATGCGAAACAAAATTATAGGCTCGAAGATTCTGAAGTCATAAAAAGTTTGTAGAAGGGGACAAATTCCCCTCTATAGATTTTTCCATAAGACCGAGAAAAATTCTATTAATCCTTCAATCGTGAAAAATCTAACAGCAAATGCCAGCGATGAAATTAATATGCAGCAAAGCACGAAATTTTTTTCACCTATGCTCATTTCGCCGATTTTTTTAGACATGTGAAAAACATGAATACCTACGTCTCTTTTCCATGGCCGTAAAAATGGTACAGTTCCGCACCACGCATCTTCAAGAATATGAAGCACGCAGCCCATAAACCAAAATCCCGCACATGCCCATACATCATAATGAGCGTTATGTCCGTCAACGAGTGCCGACAATCTCGGAATTATCCAGCCTGCCCTGCTGAAGCATACACACGCAGGCACTAACCATAACAAAAACCAATGTGTATAACGCCTGTGATAACGATTTCGTTTTTTGCCGAAAATTACATACTCCGACGAATCAGGAAATGTACTCCCGAAAAAACTTAATGTCGCCGCTAACGGTGAACCTGTTGCTCCTAATACTAATGAAAATGTTGAAAGTCTATGTCCTTTTCCTGTCATTTTATTTTTTTGCTGACACCTTCGTTAAAATTAATATTGCAGTATCCGTTAAAATTATCCCAGCTCCTGCCGGAATATTGAACACAAACGAAATTATTAATCCCGTTATAAATCCTGTTAATGATATTAAACCCGAAATTATTACAAGCGTCTTAAATCCTGTAGCAAAATTTTTTGCACTTATCGACGGAAAAATTATCACTCCCGAAATTAATAACGTTCCCATAATTTTCATTCCTGATACAACTGTTAATGCAGTCAAAATTGAAATTATAAATTGATAAAATCCCGTGTTAATTCCTAATGAACGAGCGTAATCTTCGTTGTAAGTGATTAAGAATAAACGGTTGTAAAAAATTATGAACGCTGTAAAAATTATCAATGACAAAATTAATGAGAAAATTAAATCACCCTGACTTACTGCTAAAACACTTCCGAATAAATATGAATTTGTATTTGCTGCCGAACCTGTCAAAAATGAAATCATTATTCCGAGTGCAAGTGCCGCTGATGAAGCTACGGCTATCGCAATATCTCCGGCAGTTTTATATTTTTGGCTTACGAACATTATCACGAATGAAGCGGAAATTACAGAAGGAGTTGAAATTATCATAGCAGGAATTTTCAAGGCGTTTGATATTGAGAGTGAAGCAAATCCTATCTCCGAAAGTCCGTGCCCAATTAACGAATAATGTTTCAATACTAATATAACTCCCAACATCGAAGCACATACCGAGATTAACGAGCCTGCTATTAATGCCCTCATTACAAACGGATATGAAAGCAATTCCAAAATTTCATTCATGAATTTCGCCTCCCGAAATTTTTATGACACGTGAATTTTTTATTTCCTCTAAATCCAAATCATCATGAGTTACCATAATGACAGTACAACCTTCATCGAGAATTTTTTGTAAAACCTCGAACAAAATTTTATGACTGTCAGCGTCAAGACCTGCGCAAGGTTCGTCAAGCAATAATAATTCAGGTTCACCGCATAAAGCCCTCGCTAAAAATACTCGTCTTAATTGTCCTCCCGAAAGAGTTTTTATTTGACGGTTTGAAATCTCCGAAATTTTCAAAGCCTCTATAAACTTCATGGCCGTTTCATTGTCTTTGTGAGTGTAAAATAATTTGCCCTTTCTTTGAGTTCCAGTTAAAACAATTTCTTTTACAGTCGCAGGAAAATTTTTGTCAGCCTCCTCAATTTGAGGAACATACGAAATTTTTTGCGAACGTTTAAGAGTTCCCGATGTCAAAGGCAACAGTCCAGCAATACCTCGAATTAACGTACTTTTCCCTGAACCGTTTACCCCTGTTATAAAAATCATTTCACCTTCGTAAGCTCTTAAAGAGGCATTTTTAATCACAACAATATCACCGTATTTTATAACGGCGTTCTCAAGTCTTAATCTCTCAGTCATCAACAGCAATTTTTATATTTTCGTAATTGTCTTTCATATTTTGCAGGAAAGTTTTTTTATCCGTAACTTTATGAAGAGAATTAAAGATTAAAATTTCGGTTTGAGTTTGTTCGGATATTGATTTTGTTACAGGTAAAATTTCTCCGGCATCAGAAAAAATATAACGTACATTATTTTCACGAATATATTTCAAAATTTCGGCCATGCGCTTAACTGACGGTTCGTTTTCTCCGTCATAAGCACTGACATATTCAAATCCGTAACGCTTCATAAAATAATTACATGAAAATTCACCTGCAAATACAAGAGATTTATTTTTTTTCAAGCCCATGAATTTTTCGTCAAGTCCTGAAAGTTTTAAGAGAAAATTTCTTGCGTTGAGTTTATAAATTTCAGCGCGTTCATTATCAGCCTCGCAAATTCCCTCTAAAATATTTTCCACCATAATTTCAGCCCTGTTCAAATCCAGCCATATATGAGGATCATTATTAATCAGCTCAATATTTTTTGAAGCGTCAATAATTTTTGTGAAAGTTAATGAGCTTGAAATTTTTTCCGCCCAGCCCTCCATATTTTTTCCCGTGAAAATAAAAACGTCCGAATCATTCAATGCCTTAATATCCATTGGAGAAGGTTCAAATTCATGAGGCTCAACTCCGGGACGCAATATTAATTTCACTTCAGCATTATCCTTAACAATCTCACGGGTAAAATCATAGACAGGAAACAAGCTGCAAGTGATTGAAATTTGTTTAGCGAAAATTTTTGACGGCGTGAACAAAAACATTACAAGAAAAAATAAAGTTAAAAATCTTAATTTCATAAAAAACAAAATACTCCCAAGAAATTTTTAGGTTATTATAGCAAAATGTTTATTTTTATTTCAGGGACATCAGGAAGCAGAAAAAGTTTGTACGCTGAAAAAAGGCTCAGTGAATTTTCCTGCGAGAAAAAATTTTACATAGCAACCGCTAAAATTTATGACGATGAAATGAAAGAGCGTGTTGAAAAACATAAGGCCATGCGAAGAAATAAAGGCTTCATTACAATCGAACGTGAAAAAAATTTAGGAGGATTAAAATTACCGAAAAATTCAGGAGTGTTAATTGAATCTTTAACGACATGGCTTGCGAATGAAATGTTCGATGAAGGACAGCCTGAAAAAATTTTTGATGATTTTCTAAAGCTCAAAGAAATTTCAAAGGATATTATTTTGGTAAGTGATGATATTTTTTCGGACGGAATTATTTACGATGAAGCAACTGAAAATTATATAAAGGCATTAGCAGAACTCTCAATTAAATTCTCTGCCATTGCAGATGAAGTGATTGAATGTTTCGCAGGCTTAATATTAAGCTATAATTAACGAAATTTTTAACGGCGTGTAAATTAATGAATGAACGTACAGATTTGAAATTTAATTTGAACAACAACGAAGCTTCGGACTATGAAAATTTAGTGTCTCAAATTCTTTCGAGGGTGAGTGAATTATCTTCAGCAGGATTTGAGCAGCTTGTTACGGATTTATTAATACGAATGGGCTACGAAGTTTTCAAGAACGCTAAACGCCGTTTAAGCACATCAGCAATACAAGGTATCATAATTGAAGACGGACCCGGTTACAAACCGATTTATATTCAAACTCGTAAGCTTGAAACGGGAAGTATCATAACGACGTGGAGTATGCAGGGCTTCGGAGATGCTGTTGCTCGTAAAGCAGGCCGGGGTCTTTTGGTTACGAACGCAAATTTCTCAAAGCCGGCTCAACAATATGCAAAGGAAAAGAAAATAATTTTGATTGACGGAAATATTTTAGCCCGTTTAATGATTGTCCATAATTTCTGCGTCAATATTAAGGAAGTTGTTGAGATAAGATCAATCGATCCAAACGCTTTCAAAGATTATGATATTTAAGATTTATAATAACTCAGAAAATTTTTAAGGAGGCTTGAATTATTAATGCCGAAAATTTCAATAATAGGTGCGGGAGTCAGCGGACAAGGATTAGCTTTTTTAGCTTCAAGACTTGGGGGTGATGTCTTTGTATCCGAACAAAAAAATATTCCTGATGAAGTAAAAAAGATCTTTAAGGAAAATAAAATTGATTTTGAAGAAGGAAAAAATACATCAAAAGTTTTTGAGGGAGTTGATGAAATTTTAATCAGCTCAGGTATTCCCCCTCAATCCGAAATTCTTATCGAAGCTCAAAAGCATAACGTTAAAATGACAGGTGAACTTGATTTCGTTTTGCCTCACATTAAGACCGACAGATTAATATGTGTAACAGGAAGCAACGGTAAAAGCACGGTAACGTCATTAATAGGACATATATTTAACAAAGCAGGCTGCAAGACAGGAACAGGCGGAAATCTCGGTACAGCCTCTTCAACGTTTACACAGGAAAATTTTGATGCGGTAGTTTTGGAGTTAAGCAGCTTTCAATTAGCAAGAGCAAAAAATAACATGCACTCGCTTGTTTCAATCGTAACGAATTTAGCTCCGGATCATATTGATTGGCACGGAAGCTATGAAAATTACGTTGAAGCAAAATCGAGGGTATTATCTTTGAGAGACCCTGAAGGTTACGGAATAATTCAGGACAGAGATTATGAAATGTTAAAGCCTTCGGGAAAAATAATCGTATTAAGCTGGAACAAAACTCCCGAACATAAAACTGTCGGAAATATTTTTATGGGTGAAGATAAAGCAGAATTGACGTTAAACGGAAAAACAGAATTGCTTTTCAATTATTCCGATACGGATTTAATAGGCTCGCATAATTTAGAGAACGTCGCGATGAGTTTATGCGCATTAAAATTAACTCTCTCAATGTCATCATATGAACCGAAATTTTTGCTCGAAGGTTTCAAGCCTCTTCCTCACAGATGTGAATTAGCAGGAATTATTGACGGAGTTCAATACGTTGACGATTCAAAAGGAACAAATGTTGCCGCAAGCGTTACGGCCATGCAATGTATAAAAGGACGTAAAGTTGTAATTCTTGGTGGTCAAGGTAAGGGAGAAAGTTATGAACCTCTTGCTGAAGTTGTTAAGGCTGAATGCGATTATGCCGTGTTAATAGGAGAGGAAGCCGAAAAAATTCAGAGTGCGTTAAAAAATTCGGGCTTTGAGAATTTCAGGAGAGTTTCAACAATGGAAGAGGCCGTAAAAATTGCTAAAGATTTTGCGAAACCGGGAATGGTAGTATTGCTTTCACCTGCTTGTACAAGTTGGGACATGTACAGCAGCTACAAAAAACGCGGCGAACATTTTTGCAGCATAGTTAAATCACTCTCAAAATGAAATGGAAGTAATAATCCCTTTAATATTAAACGGGTGCAGTATGATAATGATTTCTTCTTTGTCATTGCGTAAAAGCATGGCGGGGGGAAATCCTTATTCGCAACCTCTGAAACATTTTCAATTTATCGGAATAAGTTTCATGTTGGCAATGATGTTAATGACATACTGTATATCCCATGATGAACATAACGCTAAACTTAAAAAACCGGGCAAAACTTTTTTCGAGAAATTAAGAGATAACAGCGGAAAAATATTTGCGATTTCGTGGTTTTTGTTGGTTTTGACGTTAATACCCGGAATTGGAGTTAAGGTTGGAGGAGCCAGACGCTGGTTAAATCTTCCGGGTTTCAGATTTCAGCCTCTTGAATTTATGCTATTTGCCCTTCCTATATTCATGGCCGACAGACTTACAGATGAAAATACGATAATTAATCGCGGAGATTTTCATTCGTTCGTAAGACCAACTCTCACTGTAATAATAATGGTGGGATTAATTTTAATGGGGCAGCCTAATTTAGGAGGAACTATTATAGCCTCAGCAATATGTCTTGTAATGCACATTGAAAGACGAGGCTGGAAATTTCCGTTGATGGTATTCATGCTTAATGCTGTTATGGCGATATTGTTCATAAATTTTGCGCCTTATCTAATAGCTGAATATCGAATGAGAAGGGTTAGAGCATTTTTAGATCCGTGGGAAGATCCGACTAACACGGGCTATCAAATTATTCAAGGTCTTGTTGCATTTGCTAACGGTTCATTAACAGGAGTAGGAATAGGGAAAGGATTACAGGAGGACGTATATTTGCCTGAAGCAGCGACTGATTATATTTTTCCTGCAATAGGTGAGGAATTTGGATTAGTCGGAACGATGTTTTTAGTGTTGCTTTATGCAATATGGACATGGAGAGGATTTTATATTTACAAAAATGCTAAAACGCCCTTCACAAAATCATTAGCTCTTGGTCTTGTATGCTCTGTAATATTTCCGATGTTCGTAAATGCCGCTGGAGTTATGAAATTAATGCCTTTAACGGGAATACCAATGCCTTTTATAAGTTCGGGAGGAAGCTCGATGTTATTTATGTGGCTCAAAGTAGGTTTGTTGATGTGTATAAAAGTTGAAAGCAGGGATTTCAAAGATGAATGACGGAAAAAAAATTTTGATTGTTTCAGGAGGTACGGGAGGCCATATATTTCCTGCTATAGTCTTAGGGAAAAATTTTCAGGCTGAAGGCGATACTGTTTCATGGTTATGCGGTTCGAGGGAACTTGAACAGGAGATTTATAAATCTTCAGGAATTAATCCCGTAATAATATCTTTATCAGGCTCTCCAATCGGAACAAAATCATTAACAAAAAATTTCGGACGTGTAATTTCTCTGGTGAAATCATTTTTTCAGACGTTAAAATTCATAAAGACGTTTAAGCCTGATGAGATATATTTGTTCGGAGGATATATTTCATTTGCGCCGTTATTGATTGCAAAACTCAAAAAAATTCCCCTAACTCTTCATGAACAAAACGCCGTTGCAGGAAAAGTAACTCGTATAGCTTCAAAAATGGGCGTGAAAATTTTAACGGGCTGGCCTGAATGTGAAGGTATAAAAAATTTCAAGTATTTCGGAATACCCGTCAGAAAACCTCAAAGGCTTTCACGTTCAGAGGCGTTAAAAATTTTAGGTCTTGATGAAAAAATTTCTCTTGATAAAAAAATTGTCGGAATTACAGGAGGCTCATTAACAAGCGGGCCTTTGATTAAAATTTTGATGAAAGTTTCAGAACTATGCAGAGAATTTGAATTTGTATTTTTATCCCATGAACATAAAGATGAAGATAATCGTCATTTTATATTGCCTCAATGGAATATGAACCCGTTTTTCTCGATTTGCGATATTTTAGTTTGCAGATCGGGAGGCTCGACACTTGCAGAAGCTCTTGAGTGGGGAATGCCTACGATAACTATTGCATGGCCGGGAGCTGCTGATAATCATCAGGAAAAAAACGCTCGTGAATTTGTGAAGCTCTCAAAAAATTCCCAAATGTTTAACGAAAATGACAGTCCCGAAAAATTAGCCGAACTTATGAAGATGTTATAATACGCAAAAAATTTTCAAAACTTAATTGTAAAGGAAAAAAATTTTACATGAACATTCAAAATGAAGACAGAGAATATGTCGCAGGAACATACGATCGTTTTCCTGTAACGATAATTTCAGGTAAAGGATCAATTTTCACTGATGTTGACGGAAAGAATTATATTGATATGGGTTCTGGAATAGGAGTTAATATTTTCGGAGCATGTGATGACGAATGGCGAAGAGCAATTTCCGAACAGGCAAGTAAAGTTCAGCACACTTCAAATTTATATTACACTGAACCGTGTGCAAAGCTCGCTAAAATTTTATGCGAAAAAACCGGAATGAAAAAAGTATTTTTCTCGAACTCAGGAGCAGAAGCTAACGAGTGTGCAGTTAAGACCGCCCGAAAATATGCCGCTGATACAAAAGGCTCTGAATATTTCACGGTCATAACTCTCAAGAACAGTTTTCACGGAAGAACAATCAGTATGTTATCAGCAACAGGACAGGATAAATTTCATCAACTGTTTCAACCTTTAACGCCTGGATTTGTTCATGCTGAGGCAAATAATTTTGACGATCTTAAAAGGCTTTCTGAAGAAAACAAAACAGCCGCAATAATGATCGAGTGTGTACAGGGTGAAGGCGGAGTTATGGCGTTAAATCAAGAATATGTTAAGGCTTTAGCTCAATATGCAAATGAAAATAATATTTTGTTAATCGTTGATGAAGTTCAGACGGGTAACGGAAGGACAGGCCAACTCTACAGCTACATGAATTTCGGAATAAAGCCCGATATAGTTTCAACAGCAAAAGGAATTGGAGGAGGTTTACCTTTAGGAGCAACGATGCTTGGAGAAAAAGTTAAGGACACATTAGGCAAGGGCGATCACGGTTCGACATTCGGAGGAAATCCGATAGCATGTGCAGGAGCTGTGAGCATTATGAGCAGGCTTGATGAAAAATTGCTTGAAGGTGTCAGAGACAGGAGCAAATTTTTGTTCGATACGTTTTCAAATTCAAAAGGAATTGAATCAGTAACAGGAATGGGTTTAATGATTGGATTAAAAACGACAAAAAAGGCTCGTGAAGTTGTTGAGGAGTGTATTAAAAACGGTGTGCTTTGCTTAACGGCTAAGGACAAAGTGAGGTTGCTTCCTCCTCTTAATATCCCGATGGATTTGCTCGAAAAAGCTGCGGAAGTCATAAAAAACTGTTGCGCATAAAAAATTTAATCCCCCTTTTATTTTAGCTAGGGGGATTTTTTATCTGAATTCTGAAAGCTAATCGCCTTTGCCTCTATTCCGTAATATCTCTTATGTAAACTGTAAAAAAATTTACCCCGTCAATTTTAATGGCAGGGTAAATTATAATCAAATTCATCTGATGAAGATGAAATTTTTTACGCTGTTTTTTCTATTACTTCATAGCTTTCGCCGGTCTTGATACATTTCGCAGGACATCTTTGAGCGCATTTTCCGCACTTTATGCACTTCGACTGATCTATAACTGCTAAATCGTTGATGACTTCGACAGCTCCTGCAGGACAGACTTTTGCACAAATTCCGCAGCCTATACAGCCCGCACTGCAAACGCCTTTAACCTGAGGCCCTCTCCAATGTGAATTACAAGCTACGATTATATCAGCCGTCGCAGGTACTAACGTGAAAATTCCCTTTGGACAATTCGCTACACATGCTCCGCAGCCTACGCATTTTTTAACGTCAACTTTCGGCAATCCGTCATCACCCATCGTCAACGCTCCGAAATTACAAACACTTACACATGTTCCCAAACCTATGCAGCCAAAAGGACAAGCATTAGGCGAGCCTCCGGGAATTGTCGCAGCACTTCGACAATCGTTTATTCCGTCATAAATTAATTGTCTCGGTGATGCTTCACAAGTTCCTTTGCATTTCAAAAACGCTCTCATCGGAATAGTTGCTCCTGCTTCTACTCCCATAATCTCTGCTATTTTTTGTGCAACTGAAGCTCCTCCGACTGAACATTTATTTACGGCTGCTCCCTCAGTAACAACTCCTGAAGCTCCTCCGTCGCAGCCGGGATAACCGCACCCTCCGCAATTTGCCCCGGGTAATGCTGCTCTGATTAATCCGATCCTTTCGTCCTGATGTACTCGGAAGACTATTGAGGCTATCGCTAATAACACTCCAAAAACTCCGCCCATTACTCCCATTAAAGTTAATGGCGTTACAAATACGTGCATTACGTCCATATTAATGAAGCCTCCTTACTTTATAATTCCTGTGAAGCCCATGAAGGCTATCGACATCAAACCCGCTGTTATTAATGCCATAGGTAATCCCTGTAAGCTGACGGGTATTCCCTCGTTGTCTTCAATTCGTTCACGTATTCCTGCCATTAACGATATAGCAAGCAAAAATCCTAATGATGATCCGAAAGCATTTACTAACGCAGCAGCTAATCCGTAACCTTCATTCATGTTAAGAACTGCAACGCCCAAAACTGCACAGTTAGTCGTGATTAATGGCAAAAATATTCCAAGTGATTTATATAACACAGGGTTTAATTTTTTCAGTGCCAATTCAACAAACTGAACTAACGCAGCTATAACTAAAATAAATGAAAGAGTGTAAAGATATTCAAGATGTAACGGAACGAGCAGGTAATTATAAGTCAGCCATGTCATTAACGAAGCTAAAACTATAACGAAAACAACAGCCGCTCCCATTCCCTGAGCAGTCTTTAACTTCGAGCTTACTCCCATGAAAGGACAGCAGCCTAAAAATCTTGACAACAAAATATTATGTACAAATATCGAACTCACGAATAACAAAAATAATTCCGTCATTGTCATTGTTATTTCGCCTCACATTCTTCATCTGCTTCAAGTTTTTTGCAGAATTTCGCCATTGCACAACAACCGCAGCCTGAAGATCTTGCTTCAGCAGGTGTTGCTCCTAAGCCTTTCATTTTTGCAGCTCTAGCTTGAATTGCCCTGAAGGCTCCCATGCAGCAGCCCAAAACTATAAATCCTCCCGGAGCTAATACTATTAACATCGCAGGCTCAAAACTCACTACAGGCATTCCAAACCATGTTCCGCCTCCGAAAATTTCACGGATTGAACCCAAGAACATTAACGCTATCGTGAAACCTAATCCCATTCCTACTCCGTCTAACGCAGAAGCTATAACGCCGTTTTTAGATGCAAATGCTTCAGCACGAGCAAGAATAATACAGTTGACGACAATTAAAGGAATAAATATTCCTAACGATTTATTTAACTCAGGCGCAAAACCTTTCATCAAAAATTCTATGACCGTTACAAATCCTGCTATAACTACTATGAAAATCGGTATACGGACTTCATCGGGAACAATTTTTCGCAATAAAGATATAACAGCGTTTGAAGCTATTAATACAAATGTTGCAGCTATTCCCATTCCTAAACCGTTAGCAACGCTTGTTGTAACTGCTAATGTCGGACATAATCCGATACACTGAACGAACGTAGGATTATCCGATAAAATTCCGTTCGTAATAATTTTCAAATTGCTCTGGCTCAATTCTTATTCAGCTCCCTTCAATTTTGTTTCCCAATATTTAACCGCTCCGTTTACTCCGTCTGTTACAGCATTCGATGTTATTGTTGCTCCTGAAATTGCTGCTATTTCGTCAGGATTTGAAGCACCGCCTTTAACAACTTTTAACGGAGTTTTTGATTTATCGTTGAACTGCTCATAAAATTCAGGCTCTGTTGATTTTGCACCAAGTCCGGGAGTTTCGGAATGGTTCAAAATGTTTATAGCCTTAACAGTTCCTTCCTTTGTAATTCCTACGATGAAATTTACAATTCCTCCGTAACCTTTTGAATTCACGGACATACACCAGCCTACTAAGCCCGTTGCATCATCGGCACGTCTTACTTCAGCGACATATTCATCAGGTTCGGGAACAATTTCCTCAAAATTTTTGGCGTCAGGCATTACGATTCTGAACGCAGCGTTTTGAGCTTCCATTTCAACTCTTTTAATTGCAACGCTCGTAACATCTTGAACATAACCTAAAATCATTCCTGTTACAGCCGTTACTGCAAAAAGTGTTCCGCCTAAATGCAAAGCCTTTTTCATTACGTCTGAAAATGAAACTTTATCTCCCATAATTATTTGCCTCCCATTCTTTTAGCGAAATTACTTTTAGGTGCTCCGAAAACTCTAGGTTCTGTGTAACGGTCGATTAAAGGTACAGCGATATTCATAATTAAGATTGAGAACGAAACGCCTTCAGGATAACCGCCCCATGTTCTGATTAAAGCAGTTAATAATCCGCAGCCGAATGCGTAAATAATTTGTCCTTTTGCGCTCATCGGTGAAGTCGTGTAATCAGTTGCCATGAAAAACGCTCCGATTAATAATCCTCCCGTTAAAATTTCATGAACAGGATAAAATCCTCCGCCGTGATTAAACAATGAACCCAAAATTGCAGCCGTTACGATATAAATTACAGGAATACGCCATGAAATTACGTTTTCCCAAATTAAATATATTCCGCCGATGATTAACAATAATGAGCTTGTCTCACCGATACAGCCGCCCATGTTTCCTGACCATAAATTTAAGCATGATAATGTTACAGGATTTCCGGCTTTCATTGCTGCTAAAGGTGTTGCACCTGATACGCCGTTTACAGTCCATGTTGTCATTGCTGTAGGCCATGAAATCAACATCATTGCTCTTGCTGCTAAAGCAGGGTTCACGATGTTACAGCCAATTCCGCCGTAAAACTGTTTCACGACTATTACAGCAAAGATACTTCCGCATATTGCCATCCATAACGGAATTGAAGGAGGTAAATTATATGCAAGCAATAAACCTGTTAAAGCTGCTGATAAATCGTTAATAGTAACTTTCGTTTTTATTACGAATTTTTGCCAGACATATTCACTTGCTACACAGGCAATAATACATGTAGCTATTACAGCAAGTGAACGAAGCCCTAGAAAATACGTTCCCATAATTCCGGAGGGCAATAACGCTAATATAACCATGCACATTATATTTCGGGTAGTAAATTCCGAATGAACATGCGGTGATGTTGATACTGTTAATTGAGACATGATATTATTTTCCCTCCTTAGCTTTTGCGGCAGCTTTTTTACGTTCAGCAGTTACAAAGGCTTTACCGTTTTTATAACTCTGAACCAAATGTCTTGAAGCAGGGCATGAATAAGCGCATGAGCCGCACTCAATGCAGTTCATTCCTCCGTGAGCTTCAAAAGTTTCATAATCTCTGCGTCTTACGGCATGATCTAATAGTGTAGGTTCAAGGTGCATAGGGCATGCTTCAACACATTTTCCGCATCTTATACATGCACTCTCTTCAGAAATGTAAGCTAAATTTTTCGTTAAAGCTAAAATTCCCGAAGTTCCTTTCACAACAGGTACGTCATAAGATCTCATGGCTAATCCCATCATAGGGCCGCCTGCAATAATCTTTACAGGTTCATAACGAAATCCTCCGCAGGCGTTAATTAATTCCTTAACCGAAATTCCTAAAGGAACCTGCAAATTTTTCGGTGAAGCTATTGCGTCTCCTGTTACAGTTACAACTCGTTCAGTTACAGGCAAACCTTCTTCAATAGCCTTGCAAATATGCCAAGCTGTTCTTGTGTTAAGGACTATGCAGCCTACATCAGCAGGTAATGCAGGCACTAAAGGAACCTCCTGACCTGTTACGGATTTAATTAACATTTTTTCTGCGCCTTGAGGATATTTAACTTTGAGAGGCATAATTGAAATTTTAGAATTTTTGTTATGCTCGGTCATGGTTTTAATAGCTTCGGGCTTATTGTCTTCGATACCTACAACTCCGACAGCTTCCGGGAAAATTTTCAGAGCGTATTCAAGACCTCTTAAAACTTCGTCAGGGCTTTCAAGCATGAGTCTGTTATCGCATGTTAAATACGGTTCACATTCAGCAGCGTTAATAATTACCCATTTAATAACTTTATCTTTAGGAGGCAATAATTTAACGTGAGTTGGAAAACATGCACCGCCCATACCTACGATACCGGCAGCACGAATTAGTTTTACATATTCGGAAGGCTCAGGAGATTTTCCCGAATATAATTCATCAAGAAGCGATGGAGCTTTTTCATATTTTCCGTCATTCTCGATAACGATACATTGTTCAACACTACCTGCAATAGTCATTTTCGGTGCAATTTCCTTAACGGTTCCGGAAACTCCCGAAAAAATCGGTGCTGATACAAATGCTTCAGTGTCCGCAATTTTTTGACCGACCAAAACCTGATCCCCTTTATTAACAACGGGAGAACATGGTGCGCCGATATGTTGGGACAAAGGATAAATGAACAAACCGGAATCAGGCATTAATTTTTCGATGGCCATATTTTCCGTAAGAGATTTGCCTTCGGGTGGATGTACTCCGCCTAAAAACGTTGGCATTGTGATAAAACACTCCCCTCAAATTATTAAAGCGTAAACTTTATTATTATAATTATATCTTATAATAGTATATGATAAAATAAATCTAAATTCTTTGAAAGGGAATCTGCATGTAAAAGATGCTGTGGCAAACATCAATTCGCTAACTGCGTCGACGATGGGCGGAACGGTGTCCGTCAATGGAAATTACGATACACGGGATACGCTCAATCCGAAAGCGGCGGTAAAGATGAATGTGAACAAAATGAGCATTTCCGAGGTGTTCTCGACCGTTCGCACGGCAAAAAGAATGGTGCCTCTGCTCTCCGATGCTTCGGGTGAATTTACAATGGAAATGGACTTTTCTTCCGCAATGGATGCAACGCTTTCTCCAATAATGAACACCATCAACGCCAAAGGAAGAATGAGTTCCAAAGAAGTAACGCTGAAGAATGTGGAGGTGTTCAACAATATCGCGGAAACTGCAAAATTCAACGCACTGAAAGATCCGAAACTTAAAAACATCAACATCGCATTTTCGATAAAGGACGGCCGGCTTTACGCCGATCCGTTTGAAACGATGATTTCTTCGGCGCTTATGAATGTTTCAGGCTCTTCCGGATTAGACAAGACATTGGATTACACTGCGAAACTGACATTGCCGCAAAACGTATCGTCGGCAGTAGACCTCGCATTTGACATTTTGATCGGAGGAACATTCACGAAGCCGACAATCAAAATGAGTGCCGCATCCATATTGAATCAAGTGAAGGAGAAAGTGGTTGAGAAAATCGACGAAGCCAAACAGAAGGCCGTCGCCGAAGCTACGGCGCAAAAGGAGAAATTGATAAAAACGGCAAAAGCACAAAAAGCGATGTTGGTTTCCAAGGCGCAACAATCTGCCGACAAAGCCATTGAAAAAGCTCAGAAAGAATCCGACAATTTAGTAGCCAAAGCCGCCAATCCGATTGCGAAAGCGGCAGCGAAAAAAAGCGGTGAGGTAATGATAAAGAAGGCCAGAACCGAGGCGGACAAAATGATCAAAGATGCGGAAAGTCAAGGTGATAAATTGGTTAAAGACGCCGAAAGTCAAGGTGATGAGATGATAAAAAAAGCATCGCAAACATCTATAAAACAATAAATCGAAAATATATCCTATATTTGTGGAGACGAAAGATTTTTTCCTTCGTCTCTTTTTTATCTTCAAAATTTATGAGAATAGGGAAAATTAACAAAATGGCGGTGAAAAGCGTCTCGGACGGAGGTGTCTACGTGCAAGACATCGAATCCAAAGAAACAATATCCGTACATCGAAGGAATGTTAAAGGACATCCAGCCGTCGGCGATGAAGTCTCCGTCTTTATATACCCCGACGTGAAATACGGATTGACGGCGACGATGTATATTCCATACGCTGTTGATGGGGAATTTGAATTTTTGACCGTGAAACGCGTTTTAGCCGGTGGAGCATTGCTGGATTGGGGAATTGACGCCGACCTCTTTCTTCCAGGGAGGGAGCAAACCGCGCAACTGCGCGAGGGACGTCCCTACCTTGTTTACGTCCGTTACGATGAAAATACGGAGAAAATGACCGCATCAATGCACATTGACAACTACTTGTCGAACGAGTTCCCGGAATATCAAGTGAACGACGAAGTCGATATTTTAGTGACGAAGGAAACCGATCTTGGTTTCAACGTCATTGTAGACGATAAATATTGGGGATTAATCTATCATAACGAGATTTTCGAGCATGTCGAATTTGCCATGAGGACGGTGGGATTCGTGAAAAACGTACGAGAAGACGGTAAACTGGACATAGCACTTCAAAAGCAAGGCTATGAAGTGGTAGACGAACTTTGCGGACAAATATTGGAAATGCTTGGAAAAAACGGAGGATTCCTTCCTTACAACGACAAAACAGATTCCGCTTTGATTTATGACAAGTTCGGTTGCAGCAAAAAAAGTTTCAAAAAGACGATAGGCGCACTCTACAGGCAAAGAGCAATAATGATAGAAGACGATGGTATTCGGTTGGTTGAAAAATAGACGAATCGAATTTAGTATATTCCACAT